>NZ_LMPY01000005.1:0-129247 GCF_001424445.1 Methylobacterium sp. Leaf361
CCCGCGCGTACTTGGCCGACACCTGGGCCCGCGCGTACTTGGCCGACACCTGGGTTCCCGCGGCGTCCCGCGTCCCTCGTGCTCGCCTCCCGGGCCATGCCCCCGGCGCCACGCGCGCGCGGGGACGATCACGCGTGTCCGCGAGCCTCGGCGTTTCGCGCCCGAATCGGCGCCGGAGAGCCCCCCGGCCGGAGCGGGCGCCCAGGCCCGCGGCGACCCGCGACCCCTGGAAAGTTGACGGCGGCCCGGCGGACTGCCATCCGCCCGTCCGACACGTCCGCCCGCCCGCGATCCGCGCCCGCGACATCCTCGAGTCCGAAGAGCCCATGACCGACCTGATCGAGACGATCCGCCGGACGCTCGTGCCGATCCACAAGGAGGGCTATCCCTTCATCCTGATCGGCATCGTGCTGACGGTGCTGGCGGGCTACTTCTCCCAGTTCTTCGGCTGGATCTTCCTGATCCTCACCCTCTGGGTGTGCTACTTCTTCCGCGATCCGGAGCGCGTCACCCCGGTGGCGGACGGGCTCGTGATCTCGCCCGCCGACGGGCGCGTGAACCTCATCGCCACCGTCCTGCCGCCGCCCGAGCTCGACCTGCCGCAGGTGCCGACCCTGCGGGTCTCCGTGTTCATGAACGTGTTCGACTGCCACGTGAACCGGGTGCCGGTGGCGGGCCGGATCGGCCAGATCCACTACACGCCGGGCCTGTTCCTCAACGCCGAGCTCGACAAGGCCAGCGACGACAACGAGCGCAACGGCATGGTCATCGAGACGACCCATGCCGGCCAGCCGAAGCGGGTCGGCGTGGTGCAGATCGCCGGCCTCGTGGCGCGGCGCATCGTCGGCTTCGTCGCGGCGGGCGACGTGCTCGGCGTCGGCGAGCGGTTCGGCCTGATCCGCTTCGGCTCGCGGGTGGACGTGTACCTTCCGGCCGGCTCGACCGTGCTGGTCGGCCTCGGCCAGAAGGCCGTGGCCGGCGAGACGGTGCTGGCCGATCTCGGCGGCGGCCCGGAGCGGCTGTTCAAGCGGATCTGAGGCGGCCATGGACGATCTCTTCCCGCCCTTCGCGCCCGACCCGAACGAGCCGCGGCCGCGCCGGTTCAAGCCGGTGCCGTTCCGGATGATCGCGCCCAACATGATCACCCTGATGGCGCTCTGCCTCGGGCTGACGGCGATCCGGCTCGCCTTCGAGGGCAAGTTCGAGCCCGCCGTCATCGCCGTGGTGGTGGCCGGCGTGCTCGACGGCATCGACGGGCGGGTGGCGCGGCTGCTCAAGGGCACGTCGCGCTTCGGCGCCGAGCTCGACTCGCTCGCCGACTTCGTGAATTTCGGCTGCGCTCCCGCCCTGATCCTCTACGGCTTCGTGCTGTTCCACCTGAAGTCGGTGGGCTGGATCGTGGCGCTGATCTTCGCCATCGCCATGGCGCTCCGCCTCGCCCGCTTCAACGCGATGCTGGACGACCCGAACCGGCCGGAATGGAAGAAGGACTTCTTCGTCGGCATGCCGGCCCCCGCGGGGGCGCTCACCGCGATGCTGCCGCTCTACCTGCACTTCCTGGGCTTCGGCATCGAGACCTGGGCGGCGCCCGCGGTCCTGATCTACGTGCTGTGCATCGCCCTGCTGGTCGTCTCCACGGTCCCGACCTACTCGGGCAAGACCATGGGCAAGCGCGTGCCGCGCAGCCTCGTCCTGCCGATCTTCCTGTTCGGCGTGGCGGCTTTCGGCATCCTGATCAGCTACCCGTTCGAGGCCCTGGTGGCGGTGAGCGGCGGCTACCTGCTGACCATCCCGGTCGTCGCCGCCCAGTATCGCCGGCGGCTCAAGGCGGAGCCGGCGCTCCCGGCCGGGGAGCGGCCCGCGGCCGGGGCGGATGCGCAGCCCGAGAGCGGTGCGGAGGCGCGGCCGCCGGCCGTCTAGCCGGACCGGGCGCTGGCCGCCGCGGGATTCTCCCCTACCTTGGCAGCGTTCGTGGAGGGGGTTCCGGAGATGCTCGAGGAATTCAAGAAATTCGCGCTGCGCGGGAACGTGGTCGATCTCGCGGTCGGCGTGATCATCGGCGCGGCCTTCGGGGCCATCGTCAATTCGGCCGTGCAGGACATCTTCATGCCGGTGATCGGCGCGATCACGGGCGGGCTCGATTTCTCGAACTACTACATCCCGCTCTCGTCCAAGGTGCAGGCCGGTCTGCCCTACGTGGACGCGAAGAAGCAGGGCGCCGTCCTCGGCTACGGCCAGTTCCTGACGCTGACGCTCAACTTCGCCATCGTCGCCTTCGTGCTGTTCCTGGTGATCCGGGCGATGAATCGTCTGCAGCACGCCGAGGTCAAGAAGCCCGACGAGGTTCCGGCCGACGTGAAGCTGCTCTCCGAGATCCGCGACCTGCTGGCGACGAAGCCGCGCGTCTGACGGCTCAGCCCGCGCGCGTGTCGTCGTCCGACGGCTTCACCCCGAAGGCGTCGAGGATCTGGTCGAGGGCCTGCCCGACGGCGCCGGTGCCCTCCTCGTGGGTCTTCAGGCGGGTCTCGAGCCTGCGGATCTGCGGCTCGAACGCGTCCGGCACCGGGTCGTCGCCCAGGAAGCGCGGCTTGTCGGTCCCGACCGGCAGGACGCTGCGCAGCTGCTGGCCGAGATGATCGCGCACCGGCTCGGGGAGCGTGGATTTCGGATCGGTGGGAGTGTCGCTCATGATCGCCTCACGGGTCGAACCGTCTCAACGGCCGGACGGATGAAGCGTTGCGCCGGCGGCCGCGTCTGCGGGAATGCCCCCGGAGCCAAGCTCCGGGGGCGTTCGGGCCGGCACGAGACCGGCCCAGGGTCTTAGTCGATGACTTCGACGATGCGGTGACCGCGGTCGACCAGCACCGGGCGGTCGTTCACCACGGTGTAGCGGTAGCCCGGCTGCACGCGGTACTCGCTCGGCACGTCGTAGTAGGTCACGCCCGAGTTCGGCAGGGTGGTGCCGACGGCGACGCGGCCGTCGTAGTCGTACGAGCGGACGTTGCGCTCGCGGACGTAGCTGCGGAAGCGCGGGGCCATGTCGACGCCGAGGATGCCGCCCACCGTGCCGGTGGCCGCGCCGACCGCGCCGCCGACGATGCCGCCGATCGGGCCGGCCGCGTCGGCACCCGCGGCCGCGCCGCGCTCGGCGCCAGGGATGGTGCCCTGGGCCTGGGCGGCCAGCGGCAGCGAGAGGGCGAGGGCCGAGGCGGCGATGAGGGTCTTGAAGGTCATGCGGTGCGTCTCCGTTCCGTGGTGTTTCGCCGCGCTGGCGCAGCGAAGCTCGGGCCGGTAACGCCCGATCCCCGGAATCGGATGCATCTTTTTTTGTGGAGCGCCGGCCCGCGGCGGCCCGGGCGCCTACGCGTCCTTGGGCATCGCCGACTGGATGAACCGGTCGGAGCCGAGATCCTCCTCGTCGTAGCCCAGAAGCTCCGCGAGGCGGCCGCGGGCGCGGCTGACGCGGCTCTTCACGGTGCCGACCTTGCAGCCCATGATCGTCGCGGCCTCCTCGTAGGAGACGCCCTCGGCGCCGACCAGCACCAGCGCCTCGCGCTGGTCCGGCGGCAGCTTGGCGAGCGCCGACTGCAGGTCCTCGACGTCGAGCCTGTCGCCCTGGTGCGGCGCGGTGGCGAGCCGGGCCGCGTAGGACCCGTCCTGGTCCTCGACCTCGCGGACCCGCTTGCGATGGTCCGAGTAGAAGATGTTGCGCAGGATCGTGAACAGCCACGCGTTCAGGTTCGTCCCCGGCTGGAACCGGGCGCGGTGCTGCCAGCCCTTCAGCAGGGTGTCCTGGACGAGGTCGTCCGAGCGGGCAGGGTTCGAGGTCAGCGACAGCGCGAAGGCGCGCAGCGACGGCACGGCCGCGAGCAGGCCGTTGCGGAATTCGGGCTCGATCGCCTCGCCCCGGGCGCGCAGCGCCGCCTCGAGCTTCTCGATCAGCTCGGCGAAGCGGGACGGCAGCGTCTCCTCGCCGATCCGGTCGTAGACCGTGCGCAGGTGCTCCCCGAGATGCGTGCGGATGCCGGGCGCCAGGTTCGGGCGGCCATCCCGAGTCCCGTCCTCCTGGGACAGGACGGTGTCGGTGTCGTCGCGGGTCATGCGTGTCGCGCTCGTCAACTCATCGTGGCTCGACCTGTGGTCCGGAGCGGGTCGAGGCGGAGCGCTTGCCGGCTCGACCCGGTGCGGAAGTCCGGCCGATGCGCTCCTGTTACCGGAGTTCTAGCGCATCGGGCGCGGCCATGCACCCTCAGGCAAAACACACTTAAGCTAAGTTCGCCGGTCTCAACAGCCGGATCGCCCCGTCGCGCAGGGTCAGGACGTCGCCGCGGGCGAGATCGGTCCAGCACTCGTCCCGGGTCAGCGCCTGCGTGGCGATGACCGTCACCACGTCGTGCTCGGTGGTCTCCTGGGCGAAATCCACCTGCCAGTCCTCGTCGATCAGGGTGGCCTTCCCGAAGGGGGCGCAGCGGGTGAGGTAGCAGAGGCGCTTGCCGCAATGGGCGTAGAGGGTGCGGCTGTCGGTGAGCAGCATGTTGAACACGCCGAGCGCGTGCAGCTCGCCCGCGAGGTCGGCCACCGCCCGGTCGAGGGTCTCGGGGCGGGGCAGGGCGCGGAACCGGGCCTGGAGCCGGCCGAGCATCCAGCAGAAGGCGTGCTCGCTGTCGGTGGAGCCGATCGGCATGAAGCCGCCCAGCGGCAGCCGCTTCACGCCCTTGAGCTGACCGTTATGCGCGAAGGTCCAGCGGCGGCCCCACAATTCCCGGGAGAACGGGTGGGTGTTCTCCAGGCTGACCCGGCCGCGGTTGGCCTTGCGGACATGGGCGACCACGATCCGGCTCTTGATCGGCATGTCGCGCAGGAGCCGGGCGAGCTGCGAGCGGGCGCTGGGCTCCGGCTCGTGGAAGCTGCGACAGGTGCGGCCGTCGTAGAAGCTGATACCCCAGCCGTCGGCGTGCGGCCCGGTCTCGCCGCCGCGCCGGGCGAGGCCCGCGAAGGAGAAGCGGATGTCGGTCGGCACGTTGGCGCTCATGCCGAGCAGTTCGCACATCGTCTTTCAGCCGGGCCATGCGGGGAAGCGGCCCCGTTTAGGAGCGTTCGGCCGTCCCGACAACGGCTTTCGCGCGGGTCAGCGGGCGAGATAGTCGGTCAGCGTCATGCCGACCATGATGGCGACCCAGAAGAAGCCGAGCCCCGAGAACAGCCGGATCAGGGGCGGCTCGTGGATCACCTCCATGGAGACGAGGAGGATCAGCGCCACCATCACGGCGACGACCGCGAGCTCCACGATCCAGACCTGCGCGAAGGGGAGGGTGGCGCCCAGCGTCACGTTGACGGCGAGCAGGGCGAGCAGCGCCAGGAAGGTGAGGACGGGCGTGCGCAGGCGCTTCCGGAGCAGGGCGCGGTCGTCGGCGCTCAGGGTCGCGAGGGGGTTCCGCATCCTACCGGTTCACCACGTAGAGGATCGGGAAGGCGAGGATCCAGACCAGATCGATGAAGTGCCAGTACAGGCCGTAGACCTCGATCCAGTTCTGGTGCCGGGCGAGGAACCCGGCCCTGGCGGCCATCCACGTCATGCCGAGCAGGAGCGCGATGCCGGTGAACAGGTGCAGCGCGTGGAGCAGCGTCGCGACGTAGTAGAGGTTCACGAACAGCCGCGCCGCCGGCGTCTCGGCGAGGGCGAAGGGCCTGTCGCTGAGGAACGGCATCATGTGCTCGGCCCAGTCGGCGTAGTACTCGTAGCCCTTGAGCACGAGGAACAGGCCGCCCAAAGCCGCGGTCGCCAGCATCGCCCGGACCATGGCGCGCTGCCAGCCCATGCGCGAGAATTCGATCGCCATCGACATGGTCAAGCTGGAGCAGATCAGCACCACGGTGTTGGTGGCCCCGATCCAGAACTTCAGGTGCTTGGCCGCCGCGACCGTCGCCTCGGGGTGCTGGATCCGGGTGATAAGCGCCACCAGGAACAGGGCCGCGAACAGCAGCAACTCGGTGATCAGCCACGCCCAGATGCCGAGCGTCGCCGCCTCGCGCTGCTGCGCCACGCTCTCGAAATGGTGGGCGCGGGCGACCCCGACGCCGTCGGCGAGGGGCTCGCTCATCCGTGCTGGTCCCGGGCTTCCTGGGCCTGGATCGGGTAGTCGTAGGGGATGCGCGGCACCTCCGGCGGGGACAGGAAATTGTGCGTCGGCGGCGGGGACGACGTCTCCCACTCGAGCCCCTTCGCGTTCCACGGGTTGGCGGGCGCCTTCCGCCCGAACCAGAGGGAGTAGACGAGGTAGAGCATCGGGAAGAGGTAGCCCGCCGCCAGGATCGTGGCGCCGGCCGAGGACAGGACGTTCAGGAGCTGGAACTCGGCCGGGTAGGTCGCGTAGCGCCGCGGCATCCCCAGATAGCCGAGGATGAACTGCGGGAAGAAGGTCACGTTGAAGCCGAGGAAGATCAGCAGCGCCGAGACCCGCCCCCAGGGCTCGCTGTACATGCGGCCGGTGAATTTCGGCCACCAGAAGTGCAGGCCGCCGAGGAAGGCCAGCACCGTGCCGCCGACCATGATGTAGTGGAAATGCGCGACCACGAAGTAGGTCGCGTGGATGTGCTGGTTGATGGCGAGCGTCGCGAGGTAGAGCCCGGTGAGCCCGCCGAGCACGAACAGGCCGATATAGCCCATCGCGTAGAGCATCGGCGTGTCGAGCCGGAGCGCCCCCTTATGGATCGTGGCCGTCCAGTTGTAGACCTTCACGGCGGAGGGCACCGCCACCGCGAAGGACAGGGCGGAGAACACCAGCGAGGCCAGGTCGCTCTGGCCGTTGACGAACATGTGGTGGCCCCACACGAAGAAGGTCACCGAGGCCAGCCCGATCGAGGCGTAGGCGACGAAGCGGTAGCCGAACAGCTTCTTCTGCGCGAAGGCCGGGACGATCTCGGAGATCACCCCCATGCCGGGCAGGACCATGATGTAGACGGCCGGGTGCGAGTAGAACCAGAACAGGTGCTGGAACAGCACCGGGTCGCCGCCGTAGGCCGGGTCGAACACGCCGATATGGAAGGCACGCTCCGCGATCAGCAGGATCAGCGCGGTGGTGATGACGGGGGTGGCGAGCAGGAAGATCAGGCTCGTGGCGTAGTGCGACCAGACGAAGATCGGCAGCTTGAACCACGTCATGCCGGGCGCCCGCATGGTGTGGATCGTGACCACGAAATTGAGCCCGGTCAGGATCGACGAGAAGCCCACGATCGTGACGCCGATCAGCGCCGGCAGCACCCAGGTGTTCGAGAAGGCGGTGGAGAGCGGCGCGTAGAAGGTCCAGCCGGTGTCGACGCCGCCGAGCACCACCGAGACCAGGGTGAACAGGGCGCCGGCCATGAACACGTACCAGCTCGTCAGGTTGAGCTTCGGGAAGGCGAGGTCCTTGGCCCCGATCATCAGCGGGATCAGGAAGTTGCCGAAGGTCGCGGGGATCGACGGGATCAGGAAGAACCAGACCATCACCACCCCGTGGATGGTGAAGGCCTTGTTGTAGGTGTCGTTGGTCATGATCGCGCCGTTCGGCACGACGAGCGCGAGGCGCACCACGCCGGCCGCCAGGGCCCCGATCACGAAGAAGCCGGTGATCGAGGCGAGGTAGAGGATCGCGATGCGCTTGTGATCGGTGGTGAGGAACCACGAGCGCAGGGTCGATTCCGCGTGCAGGTAGTCGGATTTTCGCCCGATCGTGGATTCCGGGGCGTGGGGTTCCCGGCGGGCGGTGCCGCCGACGCTGCCCGATGCGCTCATCGTGTCGCTCCCGGCAGCGCCGCGTCCGCGGCCTTGCCGGAGGCCGGACCCGCGTAGGATTTCAGGAAATCGATCAGCGTGCCGAGCTCGTCCGCCGGGATCCGGCCGGCGAAGCTCGGCATCACCTGCTTGCCACCGCCGGCGAGCCGGTCACCGTTCGGGTTCAGGATCTTCTCGCGCAGCCACGCGTCGTCGGCGGTGACAGTGCGCCCGTCCGCGAGCTTGACTTGGCTGCCGTAGAGGCCCGCGAGGCTCGGCGCCTTCACGGACGAACCGGGGTCGTGGCAGCCGGCGCAGCCATAGGCCTCGTAGAGCGCCCGGCCCGCCGCGACCTTGCCCTGCTGCGCGCCGGCGTGGGTCAGCCAGTCCTGGTAGTCGCCGGGATTCATGAAGGTGACCTCGCCGCCCATCACGGAATGGTCGGTGCCGCAATATTCCGAGCAGTAGAGATGGTAGGTGCCGGTCTTCTCGGCCTTGAACCACAGGTCGGTGTAACGGTCGGGCAGGGCCGCCACCTGCATCCGCACGGCCGGCAGGTAGAGGGCGTGGATCACGTCCTGGCTGATGATGTGCAGCCGGATCGGCTGGCCGATCGGCAGGTGCAGGTTGTTGATCTCGGACTGGCCCGTCGGGTGCTGGAACTTCCACATCCACTGCCGGCCGATCACCTCGACCACCATGGCGTCGGGGGGCGGGTTCTTCGACTCGACGAACAGCCGGGCGCCCCAGACGAAGAAGATCAGCGTCAGCAGGAACGGGATCAGCATCCAGCTGATCTCGATGAGGTTCGACCGGATGCCCGAGGGGCTCCGGTCCGCCTCGGAGCCCTCGCGGTAGCGCAGGGCGAAGTAGGTGATCGCCACGAAGACCGGCACGGTCAGCAGCAGCGTCAGCACCGTGAAGGCCAGGATCAGCCAATCGGTCTCGATCGCCGTGGCGGAGACCGCGGCGGGCCAGAGCTGGAGGGAATCGTGGCTCGGCGTCATCGCGCAGCGGGCTCCGCCGGTTCGAGGGAGCGGCCGACGGTCAGGTCCATGGCGCGCCCGATCGGGATGCGAACGCGGGTGTGGGCCTCGTCCCGGTAGCCGTAGCCGGAGAGGCGCGCCGCGGCCTCGGCCCGCTCGCGGTCGAGGTCGGCGTAGGGGTCGGCCTGCAGGTTCGGCGGCGGCGGCGCCAGCCGCGTCGTCTGCTGCGGCGTCAGGGCGGGCAGCGCCCGGCGCTGGCTCGCCGCGAAGGTGCCCATCAGCCAGACCATCGCGCCGACGACCGCCAGCGCCGCGAGCGCGAGGCCCGCCATCACCAGCACGGTGTTGCGGACGTTGACGTCGCGCGTCTCGTGCCCGGGATCGTCGGGATGGCGCTGCGTGTTGGCCGCCGGGCGCGGCGGCCGCCCGTTCAGGAGGCCGCTGCCGCGCAGGGTCAGCCCCGCGAGGATCGCCGGGATCAGGCCGGTGGGTCCGTCCGCGCTCATGCCGGCCTCCCGGCGCGGCGGGCGGTCGAGGCCGCGCGGTCGGCGCGCGGACGCATCAGCGGGCGCAAAGCGGCCGCGAGGCAGGCCACGGCGCCGGCGGCCAGCACGTCGCTCGGCCGGAGGACGAAGCGGTCGCGCACCGCCGGGGTGATCAGCCAGAACATCTCCAGGGCGTGGACGGCGAGCGCCGCGCCGGCCAGGATCCGGGTGGTCGGGCGGCCCGGCCGCAGGGTCGCGAGCCCCGCCAGGACCACGACCGCGCCGGCCACGATCGCCAGCGCCCGCCCGACCCAGCCGCCGCGGGCGAGGTACCACGCCACCTCGGGCGGCAGGTTGGCCGACCAGACGATCAGGAACTGCACGAAGTGCATGTAGGCCCAGAGGCCGAGGAGCACGACGAGGGGGACGAGCCGGCCCCGGCCGGGGGCCGTGCGGCCGCGACCCACGGGCTCCGGCTCCTCCCAGGCCAGCAGGATCGCCGCCGCGAAGGCGAGGCCGCTCCACGCCGTCATCACTAGGAGACCCAGGAGGGTGGAGTCGAGCCGCGGATCCAGGGAGGCGACGACGTCGGTGACGAACAGCGTGCCAATGACCGCGTGCAGGCCCACCGCCGGCACGGTCCGCCCCTCGCCGGGCGCGTCGAACGGCCTGGCGAAGCGCAGCGCCAGCCAGGTCCAGGCCGCGAGGTAGGCGATGACCCGGACCGCGAAGAACGGCACCGTGAACCACAGGGCGGCCAGCGGCGTGCGCGCCGGGGCGCTCACCCAGGGATAGAGCAGCGGCGCGGCGGCCAGCAGCGGCAGCGCCAGCACGGCCGCGACCGGCATCAGAGCCGTCAGCCGGCGCAGGCCCGCCAGCATCTCGATGCCGCCGCGCTCGCGGACCCGCTTGCCGAAGCGCTCGGCCACGATGACCACCGGCAGGGCGCCGACCGGCAGGGCGAGGAGGACCAGCCACGCCGCGAGATACGAGGCCGCGGCTCCGCGCCAGCCGCCCGCGATCAGGCAGACGGCCAGGAGGACGAGGCCGGCGAGGCCGAGCAGGGCGGGGCGCCTCACCGCGCCGCCTCCAGCCGCGCGCGATCCGCCTCGGGCAGGCTCGCCACCGGGGCGTCCTGGCTGAGCTGGAGGGCGCGGACGTAGGCGACGATCGCCCAGCGGTCGGCGGAGGGGATCATCTGGGCCATGCCGAACATCGCCTTCCGGCCGTTCGAGATGGCGTCGTAGAGGTCGGACGCGGAGGCCGCGCGCACCGGCCCGGCGGTGAGGTCGCCGGCGGACGGGAAGCCCCGGGCCACGATCATCCCGGCGCCGCGGCCGTCCTGCCCGTGGCAGGGGGTGCAGAACACCCCGTAACGCTCGCGGCCCTGGTCGAGCAGCGCCCGGCTGATCGTCTGCGGCTGCGGCGCCGCGCGGGCCGGATCGCTCCGCGGCACGGTGCCGGCCACCGGCTGGCGCATCGTGATCTCGCGGGGGAAGAACGGGTTCTTGTCCCAGGTCTTGGCTCGCGCCTGATCGGCCATGTCGGCCTCGCCGCAGGCGGCGAGCGGCGCGAGGGCCAGGCAGGCGAGGAGGGCGCGCGGCCCGGCGCGGCGGGCGGTGCGGCGGACGGCGCGCCTCATCGCGGGATCCGCCGGATCTCGAGGGGGCGCCCGGCCTCGGCCGGCAGGGAGGCGAGCCGCCGCTCGATCCGCGCCGCGTCGAACCGGTCGCCCCGCGCCTCGGCGGAGAGGAAGAACCGGTCCTCCGAGGCGCGCAGGAAGCCCGGGATGTTGAAGGCCGGGTGGTTCAGCCGGGGCAGGCGGTTGAGCACGAGGAGCGCGAGGTGGATCGCCACGCAGCCCGCCATCATCGCGAAGGAGACGCTCGGGACCACGAAGGACGGCCAGGACAGGCGCGGGCGGCCGCCGATCAGGAACACGTAGTCGTAGGCCGTGGCGTAGATGCACAGCGCGAAGAAGCCGGAGCCGCCGAGCAGGGCGCCCGCCAGGGCGTAGGGCAGGATCGAGCGCCCCTCCAGGCCCAGGGGCCGCAGGGTGCGGGGCATCGGCACCGGCCCGTGCCCGTCGAGATGGACGTGGTCCGGGCCGATCCCGGAGACCGCCTGGAGGGCGGCGGCGAGATCGCCCTGGCTCGCGAAGGTCGCGGACACGCCCCACAGGGGCGCGGTGACCGGGTTCTCCTCGGGGCGACCCGTGGCCCCGGACGCGGCCGCGCGGGCGGCCTCCTGCGCGGCCGGCGACGCCGTCAGGGCGAGGCGGCGGCTCTCGACGATCGAGACGGCCGGCAGGTAGCGCAGGAACAGGAGCAGCAGGGTCAGGAACAGCCCGATCGAGCCCGCGAAGGTGGCGATGCCCCAGATGTCGGTCGTGTAGGGCAGCCTCGAGGAGGGCAGGAAGTCCTGCGTCAGGGTGACGACCAGGACCATGACGTGGTCGGCGTAGGCACCGATCGCCACGAGGAGCCCCACCGCCGCGATCGCCGGCGGCGCCGTGCGGGCGCGGGCCGACCACAGGATCTGCGCGGGCAGGACAAGGCACAGGACCGCCGTCCAGGACACCAGGGCGTGGTCGCCGGTCATGCGCCGGACCAGGACGCCGCGCCCCTCGGCGTCGCCGTTGAGGAAGGTGTCGAAGTACTCGGCCGCGTAGCAGTAGGCGCTGGCGCAGCCGAGGCAGAGCAGCAGCCGCCCGAGGACGTCGAGATGGCGGTCCGTCACCAGGGCGTCGAGGCCGTAGACGAGGCGGATCAGCATCACGGTCACCGCCGTGACGCCGACGCCCGAATAGACCGCGTTGACCAGGAAGCTCACCGGCAGCAGCGTGCTGTGCCAGCCGGGCATCAGCGAGCCCGCCAGCATGACCGAGGCCCCGGTCTGGACCGAGACCACCAGCAGCACGCCGAGGAGCGCCACCGTCCGGTAGGCCTGGACCCAGATCTGCCAGTGGGCCGCCGAGCCGCGCCAGCCCGAGGCGAGGATGCCGTAGACCTGCGCGCGCAGGAGGGCGAGCTTGCGGGTCGGCGCCTTCGCGTCGAACTGGCGGAGCGCCTCGACGTGGGCCCGGTCGCGCAGCGTCGCGAGGTCTGGCAGCAGGCCGATGAACCAGAGGCTGACGCAGATCACCAGGAACGACACGATGTCGATCGCGTCCCACAGGAGCGGCGAGCGGAACTGCGGCCAGAGATCGTAGGTGTTGGGGTAGGGCAGGTTCCAGAAAAAGAACCAGGGCCGCCCGAGATGGATGATCGGGTAGAGGCCGGCGGCCGCGGTGGCGAGCAGCGCCAGGGTCTCGGCGACGCGGTTCACCGCCCCGCGCCACTCCGCGCCGAGCAGGAGCAGGATCGCCGAGACCAGCAGGCTGCCGGAGGCGACGCCGATCCACCAATCGTAGCTCGCGATGTCCAGCGCCCAGACGACGGCGTTGTTGTTCGCCCAGATGCCGGGGCCGGCGTAGAGCAGGTAGCCGAGGGTGAGGAGGAACAGGCCGAGGAGCGAGGCCGCCCCCGCGAAGGCGATCCACCAGCGCCGATTGCCGGGATGCGTCAGCGGGATCTCCGCGACCGCGCCGCCGATGTCCTCGAGGGTCGCGTCGGGCCGGATCAGGGCGCCGGACATGCTCAGCCCTCCCGTCCGTTCGGATCCGCGGCCGGGGCGAGCCCGGCGAGGTAGGTGGTGCGCGGCCGCGTGTTCAGGTGGCCGAGGAGCGCGTATTCCCGGGTGTCCCGTCGGGCGGCCGAGACCTGGCTCCCCGGGTCGGCGACGTTGCCGAAGGTGATCGCCCGGGTCGGGCAGGCGCCCTGGCAGGCGGTCTCGACGCTCCCGTCGGGGATCGGCGCGTGGGCGTCCTTGGCCGAGGTGATCCGCGCCGCCGTGATCCGCTGGATGCAGTAGGTGCACTTCTCCATCACGCCGCGGGACCGGACCGTGACCTCGGGGTTGCGCTGCTGCTGCTCCACCGGGGTCGTGCCGCCGGTATAGTCGCGGTAGTTGAAGCGCCGGACCTTGTAGGGGCAGTAGCTCTGGCAGGTCCGGGTGCCGACGCAGCGGTTATAGACCTGCAGGTTCAGGCCCTCGCTGTCGTGGAGCGTCGCCTCGACGGGGCAGCCGAGTTCGCAGGGCGCCTGCTCGCAATGCATGCAGGGCACCGGCTGGAAATGCGTGGTCGGGGCGTCGAGGCCGCCCGCGTAGTAGCGGTCGACCCGCAGCCAGCCCATCCAGCGGCCGAGCGCGACCTCCTCGCGCCCGACCACGGGGATGTTGTTCTCCGCCTGGCAGGCGGTGACGCAGGCGTTGCAGCCGATGCAGGCATCGAGGTCGATGGCCATGCCCCATTGCGCGGCGACCCAGCGGTCCTGGCTCTCCGGGGGCGGGTAGAACGAGGCGGGGGTCGGCGCGCCCTTCGGGTCGCCCGCGGGCGCGGCGCCGAGCGCCTGCACGCGCACGAGATCCTGCCCCTCCATCGTGCCGAGGTGCTGGGTGGTCACCGGCTTGCGCACGCGGCCGGTCTTCGTCAGCCGGGCGCCGGCGAGGCGCCAAGTCGAACCGGCCGGGCGCAGGGGCGCGGAATCGTAGCCGAGGCCGCGGGCGAGGTGGTCCGGCACGTCGCGGCCGTAGCCCAGGGTGAGGGTGACGGTGTCGTCGGCCTGGCCGGGCAGGATCCAGGCCGGCCCCTCGACCGCGCGGCCGCCGGCCTCGACCCGCAGGATGTCGCCCGTCGCGATCCCCGAGCGCTCGGCGAGGCGCGGGCTCACCGCGACCACGTTCTCCCAGACCACCTTGGTCAGGGGCTTCGGGAGTTCCTGCAGCCACGCGAGGTCGGCGTGGGTGCCGTCCCAGATCGTCGGATCGGGCCGGAACAGCACCTCGACCTCGCCGGCGGACGCGGGCGATGGGGCGGCCGCGGGGGCCGCCTGCGTCAGCGCGACGGTCTCGGCCGGGCGCGCGCTGCCCGCCCAGAAGCCGAGGCGTAGGGCCTCGGTGAAGCGGGCCTCGAAGGCCGCGTCGTCCTCGCCGGCGCTCCGCGCGCCCGCCTTGAGGAGGTCGAGGGCGTCCTGGCCGCTCTCCCCGCCCTCGCCGCCGGCCAGGAAGGCCAGCATCTCCGAGGGCGTCCGCCCGTTGTAGAGGGGCGCGACGGTCGGCTGGATCAGCCCCACGGTCCCGTCGAGGGACCGGATGTCGCCCCAGGATTCCAGCGGGTGGGCGGCGGGCAGGTGCCAGTCGGCGTGCGCGCCGGTCTCGTCGTAGTAGAGTCCCGCGTGGATCTTGAGCGGGACGCGCGCCATCCGGGCGGCAAAGTCGAGGGCGCCTGGCGCCTCGTAGACCGGGTTGGCGCCGAGCACGACGAGCGCCTTGACGGCACCCTGATCCATGGCTTCCGCGAGCTCTGCCAGGGTCCCGGCGCCCGGCTCCTCCGCGGGCGCCCTGTGGACCAGGGTCGTGCCGGTGTTGCCGAGGGCGCCGTTGAGGCGGTGGACTAGCGCGTGCAGTTCCGGGCTCGCGGTCAGGCCGGCGGTGACGATGCCGCTTCCCCGGGCCTCGGTGAGCGCCGTGCCGGCGCCCCGCGTCCAGCGCGCGACGGGGTCGTCGCCCATCGGCGCCGCGCCGCCCGCGGCCAGGGCGAGGAGGTCCCGGGCGAGATCCTCCAGCCGGCCAGCCGGGACCGCGAGACCGTAATCCGCCTTGGCGCTGGTCAGCGTCGGCGTCGGCGCCGCCGCGTGGAGGGTGAGGAGGCGCCCCTCCGCGTAGGCCGCGCGCCGCGCCTCGCTCCAGCGCCGCGCCAGGCCGACCTGGCCGGGCCCGAGGTCCAGAAAATCGCCGTCCAGCGCCACGATGGTGCGGGCGCGGCCGAAATCCGGGATGGTCTCCAGCGGCCGGCCGTAGGCCTGGCGGGCGCCCTCGTAGATCCCGCCGCGGCCGGCCCCGGCGCCGGTGTACCAGCGCAGAGCCGGGTAGGCGGCCCGCAGCCGCGCGATCTGGGCCGCCACGCCGGGCGACGTCACCGGGCCGGTGAGCAGGGCGAGACCCTCGCCCCGGCTCTCGCGCCAGCCCGGCATCCGCGCCTGGAGATCCGCCCGGAACGCCGGCCAGGAGCTCGGCCGCCCGAGATGCTGCACCGCCTGGGAGCGGAACGGGTCGTAGAGCCCGAGGACCGAGGCCTGGGCCAGCACGTCGGTGCCGCCGCGGCTCCAGGGATGCTCGGGGTTGCCCTCGATCTTCAGGGGGCGGCCGTTGCGGGTGGTGACCAGGATGCCGTTGCCGAAGCCGTCGAACACCGCCGACGAGGCGTAGGACAGGTCCGTGCCGGGCACGATCCGCTCGGGCTGGTTGACGTAGGGCACCTCGTAGTCGCGGCCGCTGCCCCCGCCGCAGGCGGTGAGGCCGCCCAGCGCGAAGGAGGCGGCCATGAGCTTCAGGAAGCCGCGCCGCTCCGGGGCGGCGGCGAGCCGGGACGCCGACGGGAACTCGGCCGCCAGGTAGGCGCGGAACTCGGGGCTGTCGGCCACGGCGTCGAGGCTGCGCCAGAAGCGCGGTCCGTCGCCGCCGGCGAGTTTTTCGCGCAGGGCCGCGATGTCGGGGGCGCCGGTCATCGGTGGCAGATCCCGCATTCGGTCAGACGCTCCCCGCCGCGGATGTGGTACTGGGCCACGAGCTTGGGGCCCAGACTCGCCTGGTCGGCCGGCGGCTTCCAGGTCATGTTCCAGACCTGATCCGGCGTGCGGACGTACTTCTCCGGGGCCCGGTGGCAATCGAGGCAGAACTGCATCTCGAAGGCGTTGGCCCGGTAGGTCATCTGCATCGACGTGACGTCGCCGTGGCAGGTCGAGCAGCCGATCCCCTTCGTCACGTGGACGGAGTGGTTGTAGTAGACGTATTGCGGCAGCTTGTTCAGCCGCTTCCATTCCAGCGGCTTGTCCTGCGCGTAGCTGTCGCGCACCGGCTTGAGCATCTCGGAGCCGGTCCAGATCTGCGAGTGGCAGGTCATGCAGGTGTGCGTCGGCGGGATGCCGGCGGTGGCCTCCCGGTCGACCGTGGTGTGGCAGTAGCGGCACTGGATGCCGAGCTCGCCGGAATGGTGCTTGTGGCTGAACGGCAGCGGCTGGGCCGGCGCGATCCCGACGCCCGTGACGTAGTTCGAGCGCACGATCCCGGCCGCCAGGACCGGGACGCCCACCAGGCAGGCCACGCCGGTCATCAGCGCGAGGCGGTAGAGCGCGTCGGCGCCGGGGGTGAACAGCTGCGCCATCAGGCCGTCCCGGACGTCGAGCCGGCCGTGCCGTGCCCTTCGGTCTGCTCAGCCCCTCGCCGCACGCGTCACCCCATCCTCTGGTCCCGCCCGAGATCGGCTGCGCCGGCACGCCCACGCGATGCGGTCCGGGCGGACGCGGCGACCGGACCTCGCGGCACGCTCCGGATCGCGCCGCGTGCAGAGAATCGAACCTAGAGCGCTTCCAGACCAGGGCTAGAACTTGGATCAGTCCGGCCGACATGTCGCACGGGGCCGGGCCGCGCCGGCCGCCCTTTCCGCCGCGGCCCCGAAGGCCTATGCCGCGGACGGCGGCGGACCGCGGCGGACCCGCCCGATGCTGTCCGGAGACGCATGGAATCCGATCCTCTCCTCCTGACGTGGCGCGCCGCGCGGCCTCAGCACACCGTCGCGGCGGCCCTCGCGGTCGGGGTCGGCGCGCCGCTCTGCGCGCTCGCGCTCCTGTGCCTGCGCGACCTGATCGCGGTCCTGCCGCGCGACGAGGCGCCGGTCCTCCCGTTCCTGCGCGTGGCGGCGGAGCTCCCGGGCCGGGAACTGGTGCTCGTCCCCGGCATCCCGATGCGCCCCGCCGAACTCGAACTCACGGCCTTCCTGTGCATCGCGGTCTGCGCGCTGGCGCTGGCGGGGGTCGGCTGGTTCGTGGCGCGCCTGTGCTTCAAGGCGCAGAACAGGGCCGGGGACGCCGTCCGCGAGGGCGTGCTGCAGGCGATCCTCGACGCCCCCGCGGGCGCGCGGGACGAGGCGCGCGGCCTCACCCGGATCGTCGGCGAGGTGCTGGCCCGGGCCGACCGCCTGCTGGCCGCCGGCATCGTCCTGCCGGCGATGACCCTCGCGGCCCTGATCCTGGCCCTCGGCTTCGCGGCGCTCGCCGCGCCCAGGCTGGTCCCCGCGGCGGTGATCGGCCTCGCGGCGATCGGCCTCGCCTACGGGCTGGTGCTCGAGCGCGCGCGCGACCGGCACGATCTGCGCCTGCGCTCGAGCGCGCGCGCCGAGGAGAGCCTGAACGACCTCGTCCGGCGGCTGCCCGCCGTGCGCAACCACGGCGCGGCGGCCATCGAGCGCCGCCGGATCGCCGCCCGCGTCGCCGCGATGCGGGCCAATGTCGGGCGGGCCGAGGCGCGGCTGGCCTATGCCCGGGCGCCGGCCCTGGCCCTGGCGGTAATCCTTCCGGCGATCGCCGCCGGCACCGCGCTGTGGCGCTCGGGACCGGGCCAGCCGCCCGCGGCCCCGGTGGATCCGGCCACCCTCGTGGCGGCCGTGGGCGCCTTCGGCCTCGCCGGCTGGCTCGCGGCGATCTGCGCGCGGCTCTGGATGGTCCGCAGGTCCGTGCGCCCGCGCCTGCGCGACCTCGCCCGCACCATCGCGGCCCTCGAGGGGCGGCGGGCCCGGGCCGCCCGCAGCGGCGCCGCCGCCCTGCCGCTGCCCCGGTCCGGGATCCTGGCCACCGAGGGCGTCGGCGCCTTCGATCCGGCCACGGGCGAGCGCCTGACCGGCGTCGACGTGGCCGTGTCGATGCCGGGGCACGTGGCGATCACGGGCAGCCGCGGCAGCGGCGCCCGCGCGCTCGCGGCGGTGCTGGCCGGCCAGGTCGAGCCGACGGCCGGCGCCGTCACCTACGCGGGCACGGACCTGCGCGACTTCGACGCCGCCGAGCGCGCCCGGCGGATCGCCTTCACGTCGGGCGAGGCGATCCTGATGGAGGGCTCCCTCCGGCAGAACCTGCTCTACGGCACCGATCCGGCGACCGCGCCCGACGACATCGCGCTGATCGGCATCAGCCGGCTCACCGGCCTCGACGGCTTCGTGTACGCCCGCGGGCTGACCGGGCGGCTCGACCCGGCCGCCCAGCCGCGGCTCGCCGCCGCGATCGTCGCCGCGCGCCGCACCATGCGGGTGGCGCTGGCCGCCAAGGGCGCCGAGCGCCTCGTCGAGCCCTTCGACCCCGACCGCTACAACAACCAGGCGAGCATCGGCGAGAACATCCTGTTCGGCGAGCCGGTGGGCGGCACCTTCGCGCCCCTGCGATTCGCCCGCCACCCCTACCTGCGGGCGGTCCTGGAGGCCGAGGGGCTGGTCCGGCCGCTCACCGAGATCGGCCTGTCGGTGGCCCGCAGCACGGTGGAGATCTTCGCCGACCTGCCCAACGACCACCCCCTGTTCGACGCCTACTCGCTGTTCCAGGCGGCCGAGCGGGGCTATTTCGAGGATCTCGTGGCGCGCCTGCCCGGGGCGGCGAGCCTGCGGCGGGGACCGGCGGGCCAGCGCGACCGCGCGCGGCTGATCGGCCTCGCGCTGCGCTACAACGAGTCCCGCCACCGCTTCGGCCTGATCGACGGCCCGTTCGAGGAGCGCCTCGTGCAGGCGCGCCGGTCCTTCGCCCGGATGCTGCCGGCCCACCTCGCCGGCGCGGTGGTGTTCCACGATCCCTCGCGGGTCAATCCGGCCGCGAGCCTGGAGGAGAACCTGCTGTTCGGCCGGATCAGCCTCGGCGAGGCCAATGCCGAGCCGCGGGTGCGCGAGCTGGTGCGCCGGGTGCTGGCCGACGAGGGCCTCGAGGCCTCGGTCTACGGCCTCGGCCTCGACAGCAAGGTCGAGATCCAGCCCAGCACCGGGGCGCTGGCGGACGGCGCGATCAACGCCCGCGAGCGGGTGGCGATCGAGCTGAGCCGGTGCCTCGCCCGCGACCCCGACATCCTCGTGGTGGCGGTCGCGATGGACGAGCGGAAGGCCGAGGGCGCGCGCGAGCGTCTCGCCCAGCTGCGGCAGGCGCGGGCCGGGCGCGGCCTCATCGTCTTCCTGTCCGAGACGGGCCTCGCCGAGTGCGCCGCGCCGTTCGACGCGGTGATCGCCGTGGAGAACAGCGCGGTCGTCGCGCCCGTGCCGGCGGATGCCGAGCGGGAGCCGGAACCCGCGGCCTGAGGGGAACCGGCGGCGGTGCCCGTCCGCGGGGGAGGGGGCGCCTCCGCGGAGCGACGGGCGGGCAGGACGCAGCCTCACGGCCGCCGCAATACTCCGTCAGGTCGCGAGGCCGCGCCCGTCCGGCAGCCATCCCGGCCGATCCAGCGCGGACGGTTCATGCCCCTGTCGACCTCGCTTCCCCTCGCCGCCGGCCTCGTTCTGCTGGCCCTCGCAGGCCCGGCCGCCGCGCAGGCGGGCAAGGCCGAGGCGCCGATTCCGGCCGCGACCCTCGCGCTGATGGCGCAGAAGGGCGTGACGGCCGCCTCGCCGGTCCTGTTCCGGGCCTACAAGAAGGAATCGGAGATCGAGGTCTGGAAGAAGGGCGCCGCGGGCTACGTCTACATCAAGACCTTCCCGATCTGCCGCTGGTCCGGTCAGCTCGGGCCCAAGCGCAAGACCGGCGACCGTCAGACACCGGAGGGGTTCTACGCGGTGCCCCGGCGCCAGATGAACCCGAACTCGCACTACTATCTGTCCTTCGACGTCGGCTATCCCAACGCCTACGACCGGGCCCATGGCGGCACCGGCTCCGCCGTGATGGTGCACGGGATCTGCTCGTCCATGGGCTGCTTCGCCATGACCAACGGCACGGTCGGCGAGATCTACGCCATCGCCCGGGACGCGCTGAACGGCGGGCAGGCGGCCTTCCAGTTCCAGTCCTACCCGTTCCGGATGACGGCCGAGAACATGGCCCGCCACCGGACCGATCCCAACATCGCCTTCTGGCGGGAGCTCAAGGCCGGCTCCGACCGGTTCGAGGCCAGCCGGGAGGAGCTGCAGGTCTCGGTCGTCGCGGGCCGGTACGCCTTCGCGCCCGCCCGGGATCCCGCCGTCGAGGCGGCCGTCACCACCCGCCGGGCGGTCGAGGAGGCGCGGATGGCCGCGCTCGCCGAGGCGGGCGAGCCGGCCGTGCGCACCACCTATTCCGACGGCGGGCAGAACGCCTTCTGGGCGGCCTACACGGCCCGGGGCGGCGCGGTGGGGGACATCAGCCGGCCGGAGGCCCTGGCCTTCGCCGGGCAGGAGGTGGTGGTCGTGCCCGGCCATCGCGTCCATCGCCCGGTGCCCGAGACGGTCTGGGCCGGCTGGGCCGCACCCGGATCGGGCCTGTCGCCGCGGCAGATGGCGGGGTTCGTGCCGGTCTACGAGCGGGCGCCCGACCCGTTCGAGGCCCTGGTCGCGCCGCTCCCGACGCGGTACAGCGACGCACTCCCGTCCTGGCTGGCAGCGGGACTCGCCGGATCGGCGACCGGCCGCCCGATTCTGGCCGGGTCGCCGGCCGGTCTCCTGGCCGCCGCGGAGCCCCTCTGAGCATGCGAAGGCCCTTCGCGGCGGCCCGTGCGTGTGCGCGGACGCACATCACGACCGCGTGCGGCACACCAATTCATGATACGGCAGGGGATGAGCGGTACACCTGCTCCGTCGGCCTGCCGTATTCAGAGCTACCTTCCCGGAACGGCGACGGGGTTTCGATCATAAGTGATCGGGACCGACTGTCCGCGGATTCGTGATCGCCATGTCGAACAGTTCCGAGCCGACCATCCTGGCGGCCGACCAGGACCTCGCACTGCGCTTCTGGGGCGTCCGCGGCTCGACGCCCGTCAGCGGCCCGCAATACGCCGAGTTCGGCGGCAGCACGCCCTGCATCGAGGTGCGGTGCGGCCAGCGCATGTTCATCGTCGACGCGGGCTCGGGCATCTACAACCTCGGGCAGGGTCACCGGACCGATCTGCCCCAGGAAGTCGACCTGCTGTTCAGCCACCTGCATCTCGACCACACCGCGGGCCTGCCCTTCTTCAAGCCGGCGGTTCTCGATCCCGACCGGGTGATCAATACCTATTGCGGCAACCTCGGCGGCGAATCGGCCGGGCCGACCCTCGACCGCCTGTTCGCGCCGCCGCTCTTCCCGGTTACGCTCGACAAGCTGTGCTGCACCTTCCACCACCACGGCTTCGAGGCGGGTCAGACCCTGGCCTTCCCGGACGGCACGCGCGTCGCCACGATCCTGCTGAACCATCCGCAGGGATCGGTCGGCTATCGGTTCGAGCACGGCGGCCGCCGCCTGTGCCTGATCAGCGACATCGAGCACAGCGACCCGTGGCCGGATCCGGAGCTCGCCGCCTTCGTCGCCGACGCCGACCTGATGGTCTACGACGGCATGTTCACCGACGGGGAATATCCGACCTGCCGGGGCTGGGGGCACTCGACCTGGCAGAAGGGCGTGGAGCTCGCCCGGAACGCCGGCGTGAAGGCGCTCGGGATCATCCACCTGCACCCGGCCCATTCCGACACGGCGCTGCGCGACATGGAGGCCGACCTCCAGGCCGAGATGCCGACGGCGTTCATCGCGCGCGAGCGCCAGAGCCTGATCGTCGGCGCCCCGCGGGCGGTGAGCGGCCGGCCGAGCGCGCGCCCGGCCGTGGCGCGGGAGATGCGCCGCCGAATCAAGGTCGCCTGAGGCCGGGCGTCAGACGGAGCGCCGCCGGCGCGTCCGGCTGTACCGGGCCCAGGTGAACAGCACGAACAGCGCGACGCCGATGATCAGGATGCTCCAGCCGTAGTTGCTGACGAGCTGCGCGTCGATCGGGTGGCCGACGTACCCGAGCGCCACCAGCAGGCCGAGCACCGCGATCGCCGCGGAAACGAGCATCCCTACAATCATCGAAGTCCCCGGCGCGTCCCATCCGCGCGATTCGGCAGGGCCGTATGGTGGGGAAGAATGCACGGCGGCGGCACCCGTTCCAGCCCCGTGATCAGCCTGCCGCGAGCCGGCGCGCGGTCCCTCGGCCGCGATCATCCGCCCCGCGCTGTTCACCGGAATGGCGCGGCGGCGCATTCGGCGGCTCCCATCGCGCCGAAGTTAGGCTAAGTAGGCCGCCTGACGGCGCCCCGAGGCGCGCGAGGAGCTCGAGACCACGGCGATGAGCGGCCAAGACAACACGACGGCGTCCGCGACGGCGCACACCAGCGAGCAGACGCATTCCGCCGCCGCCCCGGGCCCCCTGCGCCCGCAGGACCAGCTCGTGACCATCTACGGCGGCTCCGGCTTCCTGGGCCGGCACGTGGTGCGGGCGCTGGCCAAGCGCGGCTACCGGATCCGCGTCGCAGTGCGCCGGCCGGACCTCGCGCTGTTCCTGCAGCCGCTCGGGAAGGTCAACCAGATCGTCGCCGTCCAGGCGAACCTGCGCTACCCGGACTCGGTGGCCCGGGCCGCCGAGCGGTCGGACGTGCTGATCAACCTCGTCGGCATCCTGCAGGAGACCGGCTCCCAGAGCTTCGCGCGGCTTCAAGTCGACGGGGCCGAGGCGATCGCCCGCGCCGCGGCGCGCCAGGGCGCCCGGATGATCCAGGTCTCGGCGATCGGCGCCGATCCGGCCTCGCCGTCGCTCTACGCGCGCACCAAGGCGGAGGGCGAGGCGCGGGTCTTCGCCGCCTGCCCGGACGCGGTCGTGTTCCGGCCCTCGCTGATCTTCGGGCCGGGTGACAGCTTCTTCAACCGCTTCGCCGGCCTCGCCCGGGCGCTCCCGGTCCTGCCGCTGGCCGGCGGCCAGTCCCGCTTCCAGCCGGCCTTCGTGGGCGACGTCGCCGAGGCGATCGCCCGCGCGGTCGACGGCACGCTGGCGCCCGGCAAGGTCTACGAGCTCGGCGGCCCGGAGGTGGGCACGCTGGAGCATTTCGTGCGCTACATGCTGAAGACGATCCGGCGGAAGCGGGTCGTCGTGGACCTGCCCGTGCCGGCGGCCAAGCTCCAGGCCCGCATGCTGGAGATCGCCGACACGCTGACCTTCGGCCTGCTGCCGGACTCGCTGAAGCTGACCCGCGATCAGGTCACGCTGCTCCAGAACGACAACGTCGTCTCGGAGGCCGCCAAGGCCGAGGGCCGGACCTTCGAGGGGATCGGGATCACGCCGACCGCCGCGGAGGCGGTGGTGCCGGGCTATCTCTGGACCTTCCGCAAGGCGGGCCAGTTCGCCACCGATCGCGACGAGGAAGTCCTGTCCGAGGTGCCCGACACGCTGGCGTCGCAGCCCCTGGCGGCCGGCTCGCAGCACCGGCCGAAGACCGCCTCCGGCCCGGCGATCGGCGCCGATGCCGGCAGCTCGCCGGGGGCCGGGCAGGGCAGCATGGGCGTGCGCTGGGGAACCCGGAACCCGGGCTAGGTGACGCTCCCCGCCCGGATCGCGCCGTGAGCGCGCCCTCTCCCCACGGGTCCGGCGGCCCGGCCCCGCGGCGCGTCCTCGTCACCGGGGCGGCCGGTTTCGTGGGCGGCCACGTCCTGCCGCTCCTGGCGGGGGCGACGGCGGGGTCGACGGCGAGGGCGGGCGACTGCGTGGCCGGGATCGGGCGGGGGCGGTCGCCGCGCCTGCCGGAGGGCGTCACTTACGCGGCGATCGACCTCCTCGACGAAGCCGCGCTCGGCGGCTTCGTGGCGCGGTTCCGGCCGACCGCGATCCTGCACCTGGCGGGCCTCGCCTCGGTGGCGGATTCCGCGAGCGGCCCGGGCCAAGCGTGGCGGGTCAACGTCAACGGCCTGATGAACCTCGTGGCCGCGGTGGAGGCGGTGCCGGGCTGCACCTTCTTCTTCGTAAGTTCCGGCGAGGTCTACGGCAGCGCGTTCCTCGCCGGCCACACCCTCAGCGAGGCGGTCGAGCCGCTGCCGCGCAACACCTACGCCCGGTCGAAATGGGTCGGCGAGCAGCTGCTCCGCGACCTGCTGCCCCGCATCGGCGTGAAGCTCGTCGTGCTGCGGCCGTTCAACCATATCGGTCCCGGCCAGGACGAGCGCTTCGTCGTGGCCTCCTTCGCGGGACAGATCGCCCGGATCGAGGCCGGCCTCGTGCCGCCCTGCCTGGAGGTCGGCAACCTCTCGTCCTACCGCGACTTCCTCGACGTCGCCGACGTGGCGAGCGCCTACGCCGACCTGATCGGCCGCGCGGACTCCCTCGCAGACGGGAGCGTGTTCAACATCAGCTCGGGCCAACCGCGGACGATCGCCAGCGTCCTCGAGGACCTGCGCGCGCGGGCCCGGGTGCCGTTCGAGATCCGCATCGCCCCGGAGCGGGTGCGGCCGACCGAGATCCCCCTGGCCGCGGGCGATGCCGGCCGCCTCCACGCCGCCACCGGCTGGCAGCCGCGGGTCTCGTGGGACGCGGCCCTGACCCGGGTTCTGGACGACGCGCGGGCGCGGCTCGCGGACGCGCGCGAGACCCGCTGAGGCGCCGGGCCCCGCGCGAAGCGGCGCTCAGCGCTCCGCGACGCCGATCAGGGCAGTGGAGGGGATCGGCAGGACGGGTCGTCCGGCCGCCATGCGCCGCGCCTCCGCGATCACCGCGGCCCGGTCGTCCGCGCTCAGGTCGACCCAGTCCGGCGACAGGCCGAACACCGTGTCGGGGTCGTCGAGCAGGGCGACGTCGAGCGCGTAGTCGAAGGTCACCCGGTCGATCCGCGGGGCCGCGTACCCGGCCGCGACCAGTTCCCGGGTGAACCCGGCCGGATCGCCGAGCGCCCGCACCCCGTCGGGCATCGCCCGGCTCTCGCGTTCGGGGAACAGCCGGCGGCGGATCTCGCCGAGCAGCAGGAACGTCGCCGCGCCCTGGTCCTGCCAGGTCGCCACGACGCCCCGCCCCCCGGGTCGCGTCACGCGCGCCATCTCGGCGAGGCCCTTCCGCCAGTCGGGGAACATGATCACCCCGAAGATCGAGAACACCGCGTCGAAGCCGCCGTCGGGCAGGTCGAGGGCTTGGCCGTCCATGACCCGCGCGTCGACGTTGGGCAGGGCCGCCCCGGCGACGCGCGCGACCATGCCGGGCGCGAAGTCGACCGCGAGGACCTGCGCCCCCGTCCGCGCCGCGGCCAGCGCCAGGGCACCGGTGCCGGCCGCGACGTCGAGGACGCGGCTGCGCCCGGTCAGCGGCACCCGCGCGAGCGCCGCCTCCGCGAAGCGCGCGGTGAACGGGTGGGCGGTCGTCGCGTAGTGCTCGGCGACCTTGTCCCACCGATCGGGGTTCTCGAACTCGCGCACCGCTCGGGCTCCGCTCCATCACGTAACTTGATAAGTATCGTGATCGGGCACGGTTGCCAATCCCGGGCCCGGTGTGATGGATCGGCGGGTGCGCACCGACAGCCGCCTCTCCCGGACGCTCCATGTGCTGCTTCACATGGCCCGCCACGACGGACCGATGACGTCCGAGGCGATCGGGCGGATGCTCGGGACGAACCCGGTGGTCGTCCGGCGGACGATGGCCGGGCTCCGGAACGCGGGCTACGTGAAATCCGAGAAGGGGCACGGCGGCGGATGGTCCATCGCGGCGGACCTGAACGCGGTTTCGCTGCTCGACGTCCACCGCGCGGTCGGCGGCCCCCGCATCTTCGCGATCGGCAGCGATCGCGCGAACCCGGCCTGCGCGGTCGAGCAGGTCGTCAACGCGGCGGTCGAGGACACGCTGCGCGAGGCCGAGGCGCTCCTGGTCGCGCGGCTCGGTTCCGTCAGCCTCGCCGAGCTCGCGCGAAGCTTCGACGCCCGGTGCCGGCCCGACAGGCCGTCGGACGCCTCGACCTGCGCCTGACGGCGGGCGGTTGCCGCGGCGACGCTCAGGCGCCATCCTCGGCATCGACGCGGACCAGCACGAGATGAGCGGCCATGGGCCTACTGGACGGATTGCTCGGACACGGCTCGGCCGTCGACGCGGCCTCCCTGGAGCGCCGGCTCGACGGCATCCTGATCGAGGGCGAGACGGCGCGGCTCGCCTTCAAGATCATCCGGGACGTGTTCGTGTTCACCGAGCGCCGCGTCATCCTGATCGACGTCCAGGGCGTGACCGGCAGCAAGGTCGAGTTCCTGTCGGTGCCGTACCGCGCGATCGTGCGCTTCTCGGTCGAGACCGCCGGCACGTTCGACCTCGACGCCGAGTTGAAGATCTGGGTCTCGGGGGCGGCGGAGCCGATCCAGCGCACCCTGAAGAAGGGCGCGGATGTCCGGGGCATCCAGCGGGCCCTCGCCGAGGGCGTGCTGCGCTAGCCCGGGGCGCGCGCCGGCGGGCGGCGGCCGCCTAGCGGACCACGCCCTTGGCCCGCAGGGCGTCGCGCGCGGCCTCGGGGTAGTCCAGGTGCTCGGCCAGGATCTCGGCGCTCGAATCCCCGAGGCCGGGCGGCATGCGCCGCACCGGCAGCCGGCGGCCGTCGAGCCGGTAGGGCGGGGCGATGACGTGGGCGTTCGCGGAGGCCGCCTCCGGTGCCGCGACCACCAGCCCGGCCTCTCGGGCGCGGTCGCAGGTGAGCGCCTCGCGCAGGCCCATCACCTCGCCGCAGGGGATGCCCGCCGCCCTCAGCCGCGCGATCAGCGGCGCGCGCTCCCACTTGGCGAGCTCGGCCTCGAGCACGGGGATGAAGGCGGCGCGGTTGCGCGACCGGTCGAGGTTGGTGGCGAAGCGCGGGTCCGCGACCCAGTCCGGCCGCTCCAGCACCTGCTCGCAGAAGCGGCGGTACTGCCCGTTGTTGCCGACCGTGATCACCACCGGCCCGTCGCCGGCCTCGAACACCCCGTAGGGCACGATCGACGGGTGGGCGTTGCCGTAGCGGGGCGGATCGATCCCCCGGGCGAGCGCCTCCAGGCCGTAATAGGAGGTCAGCGCCACGCCGCAGTCGAACAGGGCGAGGTCGACGGTCCGGCCGCGCCCGGTCCGCTCCCGCTGGTACAGGGCCGCCAGCACCGCCTGGGCGGCGAACTGGCCGGTGAACAGGTCGACCGCCGCGACCCCGAACTTGAGGGGCGGTCCCCCGGCCTCGCCGTTGAGCGCCATCACGCCGGATTCGCCCTGGACCACGAGGTCGTAGCCGGGCCGGCCGGCCTCGGAGCCGTCGGAGCTGTAGCCGGCGATCGAGCAGTAGATCAGGCCGGAATTCTCCGCCGACAGGTCCGCGTAGCCGAGGCCGAGCTTCTCGGCCCCGCCGGTCTTGAAGTTCTGGACGAGCACGTCGCTCTCGCGGGCGAGCGCCTTGACGATCGCCAGCCCCTCCGGCGTGGCGAGGTCGACACCGATCGAGCGCTTGTTGCGGTTCACGCTGTCGAAATACGAGGTGTTGCCGGGGCTCGTCGGCACGCCCCAGTCGCGGGTGTCGTCGCCGCGCTCCGGGTGCTCCACCTTGATCACGTCGGCGCCGAGATCGCCCAGCACCTGCGCGCACCAGGGTCCCGCCAGGACCCGGGACAGGTCGAGGACGCGGATTCCGGCGAGCGGCAGGTCGGCAACGGCATCCATCGCGATGGTCCTCAGGCTCCCATGACGCCGTCGAGGCTGCGCACGGCGTCGATCAGTCTCGGGCGCGCCACCTCCAGGAGGAAGCGCGCGTCGGTGATGACGGTGGGGGCACCGCAATTGACCGACATGGGCGGCAGTCCGCCGCCGGGATGGAACCCCACCGCGATGGCGCAGACCGTCTCCTGCCACTCGCCGAACGAGGTGCAGCAGCCGAGTTCCCGGTGCTCCTCCACCGCGCGGTCGAGGCCGGCGCGCAGCACCGGCCAGGCCACGGGATCCAGCGCCTTCAGGTCCTCGTAGATGCCCGCGCGCTCCCGGTCCGGGCAGACCGCCACGTAGGCGCGGCCCATGGCGCTGCGGGCCAGCGAGATGCGCGAGCCGGTGTCGAGGTTGAGCGAGATCGCCGCCGGGCCGCGCTGGCAGTCGACGTAGCGCATGCTGAGCCGGTCCCGCACCCCGAGGCCGACCGAGGCGTTGGCCGCCTCCGCGACCGCGCGCAGCACCGGCCGGGCGATGGCGCGGACGTCGAGGCCGCCCAG
Organism: Methylobacterium sp. Leaf361; assembly: GCF_001424445.1. NCBI lineage: Bacteria > Pseudomonadati > Pseudomonadota > Alphaproteobacteria > Hyphomicrobiales > Methylobacteriaceae > Methylobacterium > Methylobacterium sp. Leaf361. Next base: position 28,265 of record NZ_LMPY01000005.1, read on the forward strand.
GGCGGCCGAGCTCAGCGCGATGGTGGCGGTGCCGAGCCGGTAGCGGCCGAGTTCGGGCATGTGCTGCAGGTAGCCGAGCTTGGTCAGCGTGTAGGTCAGCCGCGACACGGTGGAGCGCGGCAGGCCGCAGGCCTCCGCGATGTCGTGGTTGGCGAGGCTCGTGCGCCCCGGGCCGAAGCAGGCGAGCACCGACAGCCCCCGGGCCAGGGCCGTGACGAAGTGCCGGTCCTCCTTCGCGCCGGCGCCGGCCGCGTCGGGCTCGGCCGTGTCGGGCTCGGCCGTGTCGAGCCCGATGTCGGATCCGGCGCGCGGGCCGGCCTCCACCTCCATCCGCCCGCTCATCGGCGCAGGAACGCCGCGAAGGCCGCCTGCGCCGCCGGACCGCGGCGGAGAGCGTGGAAGACCTCCGCCTCGGCGTCGAGCGCGCGGGCGACGCTGTCGTCGTGGCCGCGCCGCAGCGCCTGCTTGGTGGCGGCGATCGAGACCCGGGGCAGGGCGGCGAGCGCGCGCGCCTTGGCGAGCGCGGTCTCCAGGGCCGTCCCGGCCGGGACGGCGGCGTTGATCAGGCCGGCCGCGGCGGCGTCCGCGGCCGTGAAGGGCTCGCCGAGCATCAGCAGCTCGGCGGCGCGCTTCGATCCCGCCACCAGGGGCAGCAGGTAGCTCGACCCGCCCTCCGGGCTGAGGCCCAGGGCCGTGAAGGGCAGGCGGAATCGCGCCCCGTCCCCCGCGTAGGCGAGGTCGCAGTGGAGCAGCAGCGTCGTGCCGATGCCGACCGCGTGGCCCTCCACGGCGGCCACGACCGGGAGCGGGCAGGCGCGCAGGGCCTTGAGGAAGGTGAGACCGGGACTGTCGCCCCCGGTCTCGACGTCCTGGAAATCCTTGAGATCGTTGCCGGCGGTGAAGCAGCCGCCCGCGCCGGTGAGGACCAGGGCGCGCACCTCCGCGTCCCGTCCCGCGGCCTCCAGGGCGTCGGTCAGGCCCGCGTAGGTCGCCCGGTCGAGGGCGTTGCGCCGGTCCGGCCGGTCGATCGTGACGAGCCGGATCCCGGGCTCCGGATCGGCGAGGCGGACGCTCACGGAACGGCCCCGCCGTCGCGGTCTGCGGCGAAATCCGCGGCGTAGTCCGCGGAGCTGCCGGCCGTCCGCGCCCGCGCCGCCGCGTATTCCCGGGCGAGCCGGGCGACGAGGTCGGCGGTCGCCGGCGCGTCCGCGATGGTGCCGACACCCTGGCCGGCGCCCCAGACGTCGCGCCACGCCTTCACGCTGGCGCTGCCGAAGTTCATCGCGGTCTTGTCGCGCACCGGCAGGGCCTCGGGATCGAGCCCGGCGGCGCGGATGCTCGGCGTCAGGTAATTGCCCGGAACGCCGGTGAAGTAGGGGGTGTAGACGATGTCGGAGGCCGCGCTGCCGGCGATCATGTCCTTGTAGGCCGCCGCCGCGTTCGCCTCCCGGGTGGCGATGAAGCGGGTGCCCATGTAGGCGAGGTCGGCACCCATGGCCTGGGCCGCCAGGATCGCGGAGCCCGAGGTGATCGCCCCCGACAGGATCAGCGGCCCGTCGTAGAACCGCCGGATCTCGCCCACCAGGGCGAAGGGGCTCAGTGTCCCCGCGTGCCCGCCCGCCCCGGCGCACACCAGGATTAGCCCGTCGACGCCGGCCTCCAGCGCCTTCTCGGCGTGGCGGACATTGGTGACGTCGTGGAACACCACCCCGCCATGGGCGTGGACCGGGCGGATCACCGCGTCCGGCGCCCGCAGGGAGGTGATGATGATCGGCACCCGGTGCCGGACGCAGGCCTCGACATCCTGCGCCAGCCGGTCGTTGGAGGCGTGGACGATCTGGTTCACCGCGAACGGCGCGATCTTCCGCGACGGGTCGGCGGCGCGGGCCTGTGCGAGCGTCTGCGTGATCCGCGCGAGCCACGCGTCGAGGAGTTCGGCCGGCCGGGCATTCAGCGCGGGAAAGGAGCCGACGACCCCGGACAGGCACTGGGCGATGACCAGCTCCGGGCCGGAGACGATGAACATCGGGGCGCAGATCACCGGCAGGGCGAGCTGGCCGCGCAGGATCCCGGGCAGGCGCCCGCCCGGGTCGCGCTCGGGACCGTCGCTCACCGCCCGCTCCCCGCTGCCGGAACTCGCGCCGGACAGGCGCCCCCGGGCCGCTCGCCCCGATCCTTGCCGCGCACCGCGATCCTCCCCCGTGCCTCCGGCGGCCCGGCCTTCGCGCGCCGGGCGGCGTCCGCAACCGAGTCTCGTTCAGGGCCGTTGTGATGGCATGGCCCCGGGCCGCGGGTCAAACGGCCGAGGCGATACTTTTCTGCATTGCAGAACAGTTGGCCGCACCCCGATGACAGACCTTGCCCGTCCTTGACGCTGGCGGGCACTCGGACCAACATCCCGCCGAAACGCGGACACTTATTCTGCATTGCAGAACAACGGGGAGTATCGGGTGGTTCGTCAGGAGGTCGACGGCGGCGTGGCCGTGCTCACGCTCGCCAACCCGCCGGTCAACGCGCTGGGCGCCGCGCTGCGGGCGGCCCTCGACGAGGCCCTGACGAACGCCATCGCGGACGCGTCGGTCCGGGCCGTCGTCCTGGCCGCGGAGGGCAAGGTGTTCGTCGGCGGCGCCGACATCGGCGAGTTCGGCAAGCCGCAGCGCCCGCCGAGCCTGCCGGACATCCTGGACCGGCTCGACGCCAGCACGAAGCCGGTGGTGGCGGCGATCGGCGGCGCGGCCCTCGGCGGCGGCCTGGAGCTGGCGATGGCCTGCCACGGCCGCGTCGCGGCCCCGTCGGCCCGGATCGGCCTGCCGGAGATCAAGCTCGGGATCATCCCGGGGGCGGGGGGCACGCAGCGCCTGCCGCGCCTGATCGGGCCCGACGCCGCCTTCCCGATGATGCTCACCGGCGAGCCGGTCTCCGCCGAGACGGCGGCGGCGCTGGGCATCGTGGACGCCGTGGTGCTCGGCGACCTCGTCGCGGAGGCGCGCACCCGCGCCCTGGAACTCGCCGATTCCGGCGCCCTGCCACGCGCGCGCGATCGGTCCGAGACGCTGACGCCGGAGGCGCGGGAAAAATTCGAGGCGCAGGCCGCCGAGGCGGTGAAGCGCGATCCCGACGCCACCAACGTCCACGCCCTGGCGCGGGCGGTCCGCGCGGGCTTGGAGCAGGATTTCGATGCCGCCGTGGCGGTGGAGCGGGCCGAGTTCCGCGCCCTGGTGGAGGATCCGCGCTCGAAGGCCCTGCGCTACGCCTTCTTCGCCGAGCGCGAGGCCGGCCGGGTGCCCGGCCTGCCGAAGGACACGCCGCGCCGCCCCGTCCGCACGGCCGCGGTGATCGGCGCCGGCACGATGGGCGGCGGCATCGCCATGTGCTTCGCCAATGCCGGGATCCCCGTGACGGTGATCGAGACGGAAGAGGGCGCCCTGGCGCGCGGCCTCGACCGGGTGAGGGGGCTCTACGCCGGCTCGGCCAAGCGCGGCTCGATCACCGAGGCCCAGCGCGACGAGCGGGTCGGCCGGATCACGGGCGCGCTCGGCCTGGAGAACGCCGGGGAGGCCGACATCGTCGTCGAGGCGGCCTTCGAGGACATGGGCGTCAAACGCGAGATCTTCTCCAAACTCGATCAGGTCGCCAAGCCCGGCGCGATCCTGGCCACCAACACCTCCTACCTCGACGTGAACGCCATCGCGGCGGTGACCAACCGGCCGCAGGACGTGCTCGGCCTGCACTTCTTCAGCCCGGCCAACGTCATGCGCCTCGTCGAGGTGGTCCGTGCGGAGAGAACCGCGCCGGACGTGCTGGCCACCGCGCTGGACCTGGGCAAGCGCCTCAACAAGCTGCCGGTGACGGTGGGGGTCTGCTTCGGCTTCGTGGGCAACCGCATGCTGGAGCGCCGCAGCCGGGCCGGCGAGCGGCTACTGCTCGAGGGCGCGCTGCCGCACGAGGTCGACGCGGCGGTGACCGGCTTCGGCTTCCGGATGGGCCCCTTCGCCATGGGCGACCTCGCGGGACTCGATATCGGCTGGCGCTCGCGCAAGGATTTCGGCGGCCGGGCGCCGGTGGCGGACTCGCTCGCCGAGCAGGGCCGGTTCGGCCAGAAGACCGGCCGCGGCTTCTATCTGTACCCGGACGGCGCCCGCGCCGGCACGCGCGACCCGGAGGTGGAGGCGCTGATCGCGCGCGTCGCCGCCGAGCACGGCGTCGCGCGCCGCAGCTTCACGGCCGACGAGATCGTCGCGCGGCTCATGTACCCGATGGTCAACGAGGGCGCGCGGATCCTGGAGGAGGGCATCGCGGCCCGGCCCGGCGACATCGATACGATCTGGATCAACGGCTACAATTGGCCCGCCTGGCGCGGCGGCCCGATGCACTGGGCCGACACGGTCGGATTGAAGACCGTCGCCGAAGCCTTGTCGCGTTTCGCGGCCGAGACCGGCGACGACAGCCAGGAGCCGGCGCCGCTCCTCAAGAAGCTCGCCGCCGAGGGCGGCAGCTTCGCCGGCCTGAAGAACGCCTGAGCGGGAGAGCGATCATGACCGACGCGGTGATCGTCTCGACCGCCCGCACGCCCATCGGCAAGGCGCATCGCGGCGCGCTGAACCTCACCCGCGGCGCCGACCTCGCGGCCCACGCGATCCGCGGCGCCCTGGACCGGGCGCGCCTGGAGCCCGCGGCCGTCGAGGAGGTGGTGCTCGGCTGCGGCTATCCCGAGAACGCCACGGGCGGCAACGTCGCCCGCCACGCGGCCCTGGTGGCGGGGATCCCGGTCGAGTCGGCCGGCGTCACGGTCTCGCGCTTCTGCGCCTCGGGCCTGGAGGCGATCGCCAGCGCGGCGCGCCGGATCATCCTCGACGGCGTGCCGGTGGCGGTGGCGGGCGGCGTCGAGTCGATCAGCCTCGTCCAGCCGAAGGTCCAGCGGGAGCTGACCCGCAACGCCTGGCTGGAGGCCCATCTGCCGGCGATCTACATGCCGATGATCGAGACCGCCGACATCGTGGCGGAGCGCTATCGGATCTCCCGGGAGGCGCAGGACCACTTCGCCCTGGAGAGCCAGCGCCGCACGGCCGATGCCCAGGCGCGCGGGCTGTTCGACGACGAGATCGTCCCGATGTCCGCCGTCATGGCGGTGACCGACAAGGCCACCGGCGAGACCCGGGAGGTCGAGACCCGGCTCGCCAAGGACGAGGGCAACCGCCCGGACACGAATCTGGAGGGTCTCGCCAAGCTCAAGCCTGTGCGCGGGGAGGGGGCCTTCATCACGGCGGGCAATGCCAGCCAGCTCTCGGACGGGGCCTCGGCCAGCGTGCTGATGTCGGCCGACGAGGCTGCGCGGCGCGGCCTCGAACCGCTGGGCACCTTCCGGGGCTTCGCCTCGGCGGGCTGCGGGCCGGACGAGATGGGCATCGGCCCGGTCTTCGCGGTGCCGCGGCTCCTCGAGCGCCAGGGCCTGCGCGTCGCCGACATCGACCTGTGGGAGCTGAACGAGGCCTTCGCGTCCCAGTCTGTCTACTGCCGGGACACGCTCGGGATCGACCCCGAGAAGGTCAACGTCAACGGCGGCGCCATCGCGGTCGGCCACCCGTTCGGCATGTCGGGGGCGCGGCTTGTCGGACACGCCCTGCTGGAGGGCCGCCGCCGCGGCGCGCGCTACGCCGTCGTGACCATGTGCGTCGCCGGTGGCCAGGGTTGCGCCGGCCTGTTCGAGATCGGAGGCTGACGATGGATCTCCGCTTTACGCCGGAAGAGATCGCGTTCCGCGACGAGGTCCGGAGCTTCTGCCGCGAAGAAATCCCGGCGGAGATCCGGAAAAAGGTCTCGGAGGGGCGCAGCCTCTCGAAGGAGGACTACGTCACGAGCCAGCGGATCCTCAACGCCAAGGGCTGGGCGGTGCCGCACTGGCCGCAGGAATGGGGCGGCCGGGATTGGACCCCGATCCAGCGCTACATCTACACCGAGGAGCTGTTCCAGGCGGCGGTGCCGCTACCCCAGCAGTTCAACTGCTACATGTTCGGCCCGGTGCTGGCGACCTTCGGGCGGCAGGACCAGAAGGCGCGCTTCCTGCCGCGCGCCGCCAACCTCGACGACTGGTGGTGCCAGGGCTTCTCCGAGCCGGGCGCCGGCTCGGACCTCGCCTCGCTGAAGACCAGGGCGGTGCGCGACGGCGACCACTACGTCGTGGACGGCCAGAAGACCTGGACGACGCTCGGCCAGCACGCCGACTGGATCTTCTGCCTGGTGCGCACCGAATTCGAGGCCAAGAAGCAGCGCGGCATCTCCTTCCTGCTCATCGACATGACGACGCCCGGGATCACCGTGCGGCCGATCCTGACGCTGGAGGGGCGGCACGAGGTCAACGAGGTCTTCTTCGACGCCGTGCGCGTGCCCGTGGAGAACCTCGTCGGCGAGGAGAACCGGGGCTGGGACTACGCGAAGTTCCTGCTCGCCAACGAGCGCACCGGCATCGCCCGGATCGGGCTGACCAAGGAGCGGATCGCCCGCATCAAGCGGCTGGCCCGCGAGATGCCGGCCGGGTCCGGCACGATGTGGGACGATCCCGCCTTCCGCGCCCGCGTCGCGGAGGTCGAGGTCGAGCTGAAGGCCCTGGAGATCACCCAGATGCGGGTGGCGGCCAAGCAGGGAAGGGCGGATTCGGTGGAGCCGGACCCGGCCTCGTCGCTGCTCAAGATCCGCGGCTCGCAGCTCCAGCAGGCGGCGACCGAGCTGCTGGTGGAGCTCGCCGGGCCCTTCGCCCTGGCGGCGCCCGCGCGCGGGGCCGGGGCCAACAACCTGCCCGGCGGCTTCGACTGGGTCGACGCGGCGGCGCCGAGCTACTTCAACAACCGCAAGGTCTCGATCTACGGCGGCTCGAACGAGATCCAGCACAACGTCATCGCCAAGGGCATCCTGGGGTTGTGAGCGGTCGCCTCGCCCCGTCCTCCCCCTCATCCTGAGGTTCCGGGCGCCTCCGACGACATCCGCGAGGGAACACCATGGATTTCGACCTAAACGAGGACCAGTCGCTCCTGCGCGACAGCGTCGAGCGGCTGGCCGCCGACCTCTACCCGTCGCTGGAGAGCCGGCAGGCGCGGCTGAAGGCGCCCCTCGGCTTCCCCGAGGACGGCTGGGCGGCCTTCGCGGAACTCGGCGTCGCCGGCCTGCCCTTCTCCGAGGACGAAGGCGGCCTCGGCGGCGGCCCGGTCGAGACCATGCTGGTCATGGAGGCGGTGGGCCGCAACCTCGTGGTCGAGCCCCTGCTCGCGAGCCTCGTGCTGGGCTCGACGGCCCTGCGGCTCGGCGGCAGCGCCGCGCAGCGGGAGCGCCTCGTCCCGGGGCTCGTCGCCGGCGACCTGCGCCTGACCCTCGCCCACACCGAGCGCCAGTCCCGCTACGACCTCGCCGACGTGGCGACGATCGCCCGTCGCAGCGGCGACGGCTACGTGCTGAGCGGGGCGAAGAGCGTCGTGCCCAACGCCGACGCGGCCGGCCTGATGGTGGTCTCGGCCCGCGTCTCGGGCGAGCGGCGCGACCCGAGCGGGATCGGCCTGTTCCTCGTCCCGACCGACGCCCCCGGCGTCGCCATCGAGGCCTACCCGACCCAGGACGGCGGCCGGGCCGCCGAGGTGTCCTTCTCAGACGTGACGCTCCCGGCCGACGCCGCGCTCGGCGACCCGGAGGGCGGCCTGCCGCTCCTGGAGCGGGTGGTGGAGCACGGGATCGCGGCGCTCGCCGCCGAGGCGGTCGGCTCCATGGACGCGCTCCACAAGCTCACGGTGGAGTACCTGAAGACCCGCAAGCAGTTCGGCGTCAGCGTCGGCTCGTTCCAGGCGCTGCAGCACCGGGCCGTCGACATGCTGATCCAGCTGGAGCAGGCCCGCTCCATGGCGCTCTACGCCGCCATGATGGTGGACACACCCGAGCCGCGCGCGCGGGCCGCGGCCCTCTCGGCCGTGAAGGTGCAGATCAACAAGGCCTGCCGCTACGTCGGCCAGGAGGCGGTGCAGCTCCACGGCGGCATCGGCATGACGCTTGAGTATATCGGCGCCCACCACTTCAAGCGGCTCGCCATGATCGAGTACCAGCTCGGCGACACCGCCCACCACCTGCGCCGGATCACGCAGGACGAGAACGGGCTGCTGGCGGCGTAGTCCGGTTCGGGCGCCGACACTGTCGTTGCGGGCGGAGCGCAGCAATCCAGAGGGCGCTACGCTTGAGAACGTTGCGCCAACCCCGGGCCGCCTCGCTCCGCGCGCGATGACGGAGCGGTCAGTTGAACAGCGTGCCGACCCCGCCCTGGACGCGGCCGAGACCGGCCCGCGCGACGGTGTTGTTGGGGTCGATCGTCGAGGCGCGCTGGTAGTTCTCCATCGCCTCCTTGCGCTGGCCCTGCTTCTCGTAGGCGAGGCCCCGATAGGCCCAGGACGTGGCGTCCTTGGCGTTCACGTTGAGCGCGGCGTTGTAGTCCTCGATCGCCTTCGCGTACTGATTGGTCGCGATCAGGCTCTGGCCGCGGGCCGCGTAGGGCGCGGCCACGAACGGGTCGCGGTCGATGGCGGCGTCGAAATCGGCGATCGCCTGTGTGTCCTGGCCCTGCTTCTGCTTCACGAGGCCGCGGGCATGGTACGCCTGCGCGGATTCGGGGCTCAGGCGGATCGCGACGTTGAGGTCGTTCAGCGCCTGGTCGAGGTTGCCCTGCGCGCGCTCGACATTGGCCCGGCCGATATAGGCCGGCCCGTAATTCGGATCGATCCCGATCGCCTTGGAAAAGTCCTGCAGCGCCGGGCCGTCGCGGCCGATCTGGCGGTTCGCCAGGGCGCGGTTGTTGTAGGCGGAGGCGGAGTTCGGATCGAGCTGGATCGCCTTGGTGAAGTCGCCGATGGCGTCGTTGAACTGGCCGGCGCGGGCGTAGGCGGCGCCGCGGGTGTTGTAGGCCGCCGCGTCGTTCGGGTTGCGCTGCACGACCTCGGTCAGGGAGGCGATGTTGACGTTCGTGGCGCCGGTCGTGTCCTTCTCCAGGACCGCGTATTGCCGCGGGCCGGCCGCGCTGCCGACGGTCTCGCAGCCCGCGAGGCCGGCAGCCGAGACCAAGGCCGCGCCGATCAGTGCCGTCTTCCGTCCCAGCCGGTTGCGTACGTTCATTGCCCCACTCTCCCCGAGGCGTCGCCCGCTCCGCGCGCGCCCGCCCCGCCCCTCACAGTCCAAGAGCCCGCGCCGAGCGCCGGGCACGCCCGAATTCGGGGCACCGTCGCGCATCACGGTGAAGGCCGGCTTAAGAAGCGCCGCGTCGTGATCCGGCCCCCGCCGGTCCCGGCGGGACCAAGCGGTGCGGGCGGGCTCGAGCGACAGCATTCGGAACCGACCACACTGTCGTGGAAGCGGCGGGATGTGGCGAAGGTATGGCTCGACCGTTCCGCGGGGCCGCGGACGGCCCTCCGGCGATCACGCGGCGACGCGGGTGTGCCCTCGAAGCCTCAGGATCCGTTCGGGCCCGGCCCGAGGCGCGTGACGTGGCCCATCTTGCGGCCGGGGCGCGCCTCGCCCTTGCCGTACAGGTGCAGGTGGGCGCCGGGCTCGGCCAGCAGGGCGTGCCAGTCGTCGGCCTGGGCGCCGATCAGGTTGCGCATCTCGACCGGCAGGCCGCCGACCCGGCCCGCATCGCCCAGCGGCCAGCCGCAGACGGCCCGGACGTGCTGGGCGAACTGCGAGGTCAGCGCGCCCTCGCTGGTCCAGTGGCCGGAATTGTGCACCCGGGGCGCGATCTCGTTGACCACGAGCCGCTCCGCCCCGTCCTCGCGGACGAGGAACATCTCGACGGCGAGCACGCCGACATAGTCGAGGGCGTCGGCGATGCGCCGGGCGATCTCGACGGCGGCGCGGCCCGTCTCGGCGGACACGCCGGGCGCCGGCACCCGGGTCAGTGCGAGGATGTGGTCGCGGTGCTCGTTCTCGCAGAGGTCGTAGGCCGCGAAGCTGCCGTCGCGCCCGCGCGCGCCCACCACCGAGACCTCGCGCTCGAACGGCACGAAGCCCTCCAGGATCAGCGGCGCGCCGCCGAACTCGGCGAACAGGGCGTTGCGGTCGCCCTCGGCCCGCTCGCGGAGCATGCGCTGCCCCTTGCCGTCGTAGCCGAAGCGGCGGGTCTTGAGCACGGCCGGCAGGCCGATCACCTCGATCGCCCGGTCGAGGTCGTCGGGCGTGTCCACCGCCCGGAACGGCGCTGTCGGGATGCCCAGGCCGTTGATGAACTCCTTCTCGGAGAGCCGGTCCTGCGTGGTCGAGAGCGCGCGCGCGTTCGGGTGCAGGGCGGCGTGCCGGGCGAGGACGTCGGCGGTGGCGTGCGGGATGTTCTCGAACTCGTAGGTCACGACGTCGACGCCGCGGGCGAAATCCGCCAGCGCCGCGGCGTCGTCGTAGGCCGCGCAGGTGGTCCGGGCGGCCACGTCGAAGGCGGGGCTGTCCGCGTCGGGCGCGTAGACATGCGCCTTGAGGCCGTAATCGGCCGCCGCGAGCGCGATCATGCGCCCGAGCTGGCCCCCACCGACGATGCCGAGGATGGAGCCGGGGCCGAGGATCTTGTCCGTCACGCGTTCTCTTCCGTCACCGGCCGTTCGGCCACCGAGGCGCTCTGGGCCGCGCGCCACGCCTCCAGGCGCTCCGCCAAGTCCGGGTCGGTCAACGCCAGGACGGCGGCGGCGAGCAGGGCCGCGTTCACCGCCCCGGCCCGGCCGATCGCCAGGGTCCCCACCGGGATGCCGGCCGGCATCTGGACGATGGAGAGCAGGCTGTCCTGGCCGGAGAGGGCCTTCGACTCCACCGGCACGCCGAAGACCGGCAGGCGGGTCATCGCGGCCGCCATGCCGGGCAGGTGCGCGGCGCCGCCCGCACCGGCGATCACCACCTTGAGGCCGGCCGCGACCGCGCCCTTGGCGAAGGCGACGAGCCGGTCCGGCGTGCGGTGGGCCGACACGATGCGCGCGTCGTACGGTACGCCGAGCGCGTCGAGCGTCTCGGCGGCATGACGCATGGTCGCCCAGTCGGACTGGCTGCCCATGATGATCGCGACCGGAGGAGGCGACGCCATCGTTGATCCCGGCAAAAGAGGGCGCTTACAGGCGGCGCGGGCCTGCGGCAAGGCGGGGCCGGAGGGCGTCCACCGGCATCAGGCGATGATGTCCGGCGTGAGCGCGTCCTCGATGTGATAGATGCGGTCGCGCAGCGTGAGCTTGCGCTTCTTCAGGCGCTGGATCTGGAGCTGGTCCCCGGCAACGCTGCGCTCCAGCGCCTCGATGGCGCTGTCGAGATCCCGGTGCTCCTCGCGCAGCCGCGCCAGTTCGCCCAGGAGGTCCGACTGCGCACCCTCACCCGCCTCGTCCGCCATCGTCACCTGAGAACCCGAAGACCGTTCGTCGCCTGAGAGCATGCGTCACGCTCCGGCGCCGGACAAGGCGGCGCGGTAAGCAATCATCAGACTTAGCAGCAGAAAACGCTTCGACAGGTCCGGCATCCTGTGCCAATCTCGTTGTGTCGAAACGATGACAGGAGATTCGACTCATGTCGCTGCAGACGCATCTGAACCAACTCGCCCGGAAGCACGAAGCCCTCGAGCGCGAGATTCAGGAAGCGATCCACAGACCTTCGGCGAACGACCTCCACATCGCCGAGCTGAAGCGACGGAAACTCCTCCTCAAGGACGAGATCAACAAGCTTCAGGCGGGCAACGACACGTTGCACTGACGCCTGAGACGTCCAATCTGATAGCGAATTCACGCTGACGACCGCCGCATCGGGAGCCCCGGTGCGGCGGTTTTCTCATGGGGGGCACCGAGCCGCGGCCGTCACGCCCGTGGCCACTCCCTCCCGTGGCCACTCCCGTGCGCGCGAGAATGGGCTACTCTGCGGCCCGCCGCCGGAGAGCGGTCCGCGAGGAAACGCCCAACCGATGACGAGAGCCAGCCTGCCGGGCCGCTACCCGGAGATCTACGAATCGGCCTGCCGCGACCCCGAGGCGTTCTGGCTCGGTGCGGCGCGGGCCCTCGACTGGGCGCGGGCGCCGGAGCGGGCCTTCGCGCCGGATTCCGGCCCCTACGGACGCTGGTTCCCGGACGGCACCCTGAACGCCTGCCACAACGCGGTCGACCGCCACGCGGACGGGGGTCGGGCGGATCAGCTGGCGATCCGCTACGACTCGCCCGTGACCGGGACCAAGCGCAGCATCACCTACCGGGCGCTGCGCGACGAGGTGGCGGTGCTGGCCGCCGTGCTGGCCGACCTCGGCGTCGGCAAGGGCGACCGGGTGATCCTGTACATGCCGATGGTGCCCGAGGCGCTGTTCGGCATGCTGGCCTGCGCCCGGCTCGGCGCGGTCCACTCGGTGGTGTTCGGCGGCTTCGCGGCCAACGAGCTGGCGGTGCGGATCGAGGACGCGGCGCCGAAGGTGGTGCTCGCCGCCTCCTGCGGGATCGAGCCGAACCGCGTGGTCGCCTACAAGCCGCTCCTCGACGCGGCGATCGCGGCCTCGCGGCACAAGCCGGAGGCCTGCCTGATCCTCCAGCGCCCGCAAGGGCCCGCGACCCTCGTCGCGGACCGGGATCGCGACTGGGGTGAGACCGTCGCGGCCGCCCGGGCGGCGGGGCGGAGCGCGGCGTGCGTGCCGGTCGCCGCCACCGACCCGCTCTACGTCCTCTACACCTCCGGCACGACCGGGAAGCCGAAGGGCGTGGTCCGCGATACCGGCGGCTACCTCGTCGCCCTGGCCTGGTCGATGCCGAACCTCTACGGCGTCCAGCCCGGCGAGACCTACTTCTGCGCCTCCGACATCGGCTGGGTCGTCGGCCACTCCTACATCGTCTACGCGCCGCTCCTGCACGGCTGCACCACGGTCCTCTACGAGGGGAAACCCGTCGGCACGCCCGATGCCGGCGCCTTCTGGCGGGTGGTCGCCGAGTACGGGGTGGTCTGCCTGTTCACCGCGCCGACGGCCCTGCGGGCGATCAAGAAGGAGGATTCGAAGGGTGCCCGGATCGCCGATCACGACCTCTCGGCCTTCCGCAGCCTGTTCCTGGCGGGCGAGCGCGCCGATCCCGACTCGGTCGCCTGGGCCGAGCGCGTACTGGGCCGACCGGTCGTCGACCACTGGTGGCAGACCGAGACCGGCTGGCCGATCGCCGGCAACCCGATGGGCCTCGGCCTCCTGCCGGTGAAGCACGGCAGCACCTGCGTGCCGATGCCGGGCTACCGGGTCGAAGTCCTGGACGAGGGCGGGAAGCCGGTTCCGGCGGGGACCATGGGCACGATCGCGATCCGCCTGCCCCTGCCGCCCGGCTGCCTGCCGACCCTCTGGGGCTCGGACGACCGGATGGGGTCGAGCTACCTCGCCACCTTCCCGGGCTACTACGACACGTCGGATGCCGGGGTGATCGACGCCGACGGCTACATCACGGTCCTGGGACGGACCGACGACATCATCAACGTCGCGGGCCACCGTCTGTCCACCGGCGGCATGGAGGCGGTGCTGGCGAGCCACCCGGACGTGGCGGAATGCGCGGTCATCGGCATCCGCGACGCGCTGAAGGGAGAGGTGCCCTGCGGGTTCGTGGTGCTGAAGGCCGGCGTCGCCCGGCCGACCGAGACGATCGAGCGGGAACTCGTCGCCAAGGTGCGGGACGAGATCGGCCCGGTGGCCGCCTTCAAGCTGGCGCTGACCGTGCCGCGGCTGCCCAAGACCCGGTCGGGCAAGATCCTGCGGGCCACGATGAAGCACATCGCCGATCACGAGCCGTGGACGATGCCGGCGACGATCGACGACGCGGCGGCCCTCGACGAGATCGGCGACAGCCTGAAGGATCGGGGGATCGGCGCGGCCCGGTAGGGTGCCGGACCGCGCTGGCGGCGCGTCGACGGGCGGTCGCGGCCCGCCTCAATCCGCCTCAATCCGCGTCGGCGCCGTCGTCGTCGGTGTCGATATCGACCGTCGGCGCCGGCCGCGTCAGGGCGGGCGCGTAGGTGCCCGCGGTCGGACCGGTGGTGACCGAGGCCGGCACGCGCCGGGCGTTCGGCTCGGAGGGGATCAGCGTCGCGGTGGCGGCCACGAGGCCGGCGAGGGACCGGACATCGTCCGGCTGACGGGGGTCGCGGGAGATCAGCGCGGCCTCCTGTTGCAGGCGGAGATTGCAGGCCTCCGAAGGCAGGCCGCCGTTCGGCGTACAGGCGTCGTGGCGGGCGCAGGCGGCATCGAGGGCGTCGATCGGCGGGAGCGGCGCGTTGTTGCCCGGTCCGCAGTAATTCCCGTGGATCAGCATCTTGGGGCCGCCGAAGGCGGCGGGCTGGGCCTGGGCGGTGCCCGCGAGGGCGGCGCAGCCGGCGGCCAGGGCGAGCGGGACGGCGAGTCTGGTGAGCATCATCTGGACCTCGGGCGATCTCGCCCCCTCAGGCGGTTCGCGTCGATTGCCGCGATGCGGCGACAGGCCAGGAAACGGACGGCCACATCCGCAAGTTCCGCAACGCCCGCCCGCAGAGGTGCTCTGCCGCACCGCACTGGCCGCCGCGCCCGTCCTGGGCCAGAGTGAACCCTCCACCAGGAGTTGCCGATGACCGCTCGCCTGTTCGAACCGCTGACACTCGACGCGCTCACGCTCGAGAACCGCATCCTCGTCGCGCCGATGTGCCAGTACTCGGCGCGGGACGGCGAGGCGACCGACTGGCACATGATGCATCTCGGCCAGCTCGCCATGTCGGGGGCCGGCCTGCTGACCCTGGAGGCCACCGCGGTCTCCCCGGAGGCGCGGATCACCGCCTGGGATCTCGGCCTCTACAACGACGGCTGCGAGCGGGCGCTGGGCCGGGTGCTCGACGCCGTGCGCGAGTACGCGCCGATCCCGGTCTGCATCCAGATCGCCCATGCCGGGCGCAAGGCGTCCAGCGAGGCCCCCTGGGCCGGCGGCCAGCAGATCGCGCCGGAGCACGCCTACGGCTGGCGCACCGAGGCGCCCTCGGCGGTCGCGCACGGGGAGGGCGAGGTCCCGCCCCACGCCCTCGACGCCGCCGACCTGAAGCGCGTCCGCGACCAGTTCGTGGCCACCGCCAAGCGGGCCGTGCGCCTCGGTATCGAGGCCGTCGAGCTGCACGGCGCCCACGGCTACCTGCTGCACCAGTTCCTGTCGCCGATCGCCAACAAGCGGACAGATGAATACGGCGGCAGCCTCGCCAACCGCATGCGCTTCCCCCTGGAGGTCTACGACGCGGTGCGGGATGTCGTGCCCGCCGGCAGCCCGGTCTGGCTGCGGGTCTCGGCCACCGACTGGGTCGAGGACGGCTGGGATCTCGACGAGACGGTGGAGCTGGCCCAGGCGCTCAAGCGGGCGGGATCGCCGGCGATCCACGTCTCCACGGGCGGCGTCTCGCCCAAGCAGGCGATCAAGCTCGGGCCGGGCTACCAGGTGCCCTACGCGGAGCGGATCAAGGCCGAGACGGGCCTCACCACCATCGCGGTCGGGCTGATCACCGAGGCGCACCAGGCGGAGACGATCCTGCAGGAGGGCCGGGCGGACGCGATCTCGCTCGCCCGCGCCATGCTGTACGATCCGCGCTGGCCCTGGCACGCGGCGGCCGAGCTCGGTGCCCGGGTGCGGGCGCCCAAGCAGTACTGGCGCTCGCAGCCGCGGGAGTACAAGGACCTGTTCAAGGACACGGCCTTCGGCCAGCGCTGAGGGCCGCCCTCACCGCGGCAGCGCGCCGACCAGCGGCCCGAGAGGGCGGCTGATGTCGGTGCGGCCGAGGTTCGGCGCGTAGAGGCTGGAGACCGAGCCGTCGAGGAACAGGGCGTTGCGGCAGCCGAGATCGTCGCGGAACAGCCGCGCGAAGGCGCCGAAGGTCACCGGGCGCTCGGAGATCGCGAAGATCGCCACGTGCCCGTCGCCGGGCACGCCGACGCCGTTCCGGATCTTCTGGCTCGGCCCGTCGGCGGCGATCTTCGGGTGGATCTGGCCGTCGATCACCAGCATCGGCCCGGACTGCGTGGCGAAATCCGGCCGGATCTTCGCCCGCAGGTAGCGGGACGTGTCGACCACCCCGGCGCGCTCACCCTTCAGCCAGAAGATCCCGTTGGGCTTCAGGTGGAAATTGCCCGGCCCGTCCGCCGTGGAGACGCGCTTCAGCTCTTGCCCGTTCTCGACGTAGAGGCCGACCGGCGCCTGGTCCTTGTCGTACATGCCGGCGTTCATCGCGAAGGCGAGGCGACCGCCCTGCTTCTCGGCGAGGGTGCCGAGGGCGCCGTAGGGCTTGCCGTCGTCCTGGAGCCAGAACAGCCGCAGCCGCTGCTTCCGGAGGTCGATGGTGCAGACCGTGAAGGTCTCACCCTGCGCCTCGACCGCCCGGCAGGGCTCCGTCGCGGCCGGGGCGGCCGCCCGGGCCGGGGCCGCGAGGGCGAGCAGCGTGATCAAGAGGGCGTGAGCCGGGCGCAGCATCATCATTCGTTCCAGGCAGCTCGGGGACGGCGAGTCGGGGACGGCGAAGCTCGTTCGGGCCGCCCTTCGCCCTGGAAAGCGGCGAATTTCGTGTCCGAGCCGCGCCCGGATGGGTCCGGACGCGGCCGGGTGCGTCTCGCGACCGCGCGCCGCGGCCGGGGCTGGACCGTTTTACCGGTTCGAGCGTTCTTAGCCGCAGAGGGCGTGTTTCCACGGAGATGACGTGATGAAGGGTGCAGTGCTCGGCTCGGCCCTGCTGGCGGCGGGTGCTCTGGCCTTGGCGCCGGCCAGCGCGGACGCGCGCGGCTTCGGCGGCGGCGGCTTCCATGGCGGCGGTTTCGGCGGCGGCTTCCACGGTGGCGGGTTCGGCGGCGGCTTCCGCGGCGGCGGCTTCGGCGGGTTCCGCAACGGCGGCTTCGGCGGCGGCTTCCGGGGCGTCGGCTTCCGTCCGGGCGGCTTCGGCTACGGCCGCGGCTTCTACGGCCGGGGCTACGGCTGGCGCGGCGGGTACGGCTACCGCGGCGGGTACGGCTACGGGCTCGGCGGCCTGGGCCTCGGTGTCGGGCTCGGCCTCGCGGCCGGCGGCCTCTACGGCGGCTACGGTGGCTACGGCTATCCGGGTTACGGCTACGGCGGCTACTACGCCCCGGCGGCCTACGATTACGGCTACGGCGGCGGCTGTTACACGGTCCCGCGGGTGCGCTGGACTCCCTACGGCTACCGGCGGGTTCTGGTCGAGCGCTGCTACTGAGCGTCGATCGAGCGTGAAAAGAACGGGACAGGCCGCCTCCGGGCGGCCTTTTCCTTTCCGGTTCCTTGCGTGACCCGCCGCATCGTTGGACAGCTCTGCCTGGGACGCTGATACTGGTATCGGGCGGCGGGAGGCGGTGATGAGTTCAGCAACCGGGCAGGGGCCCACGGGCGTGGACGCGGTCGAGATCCGCGACGCCAGCCTCACCGCTTTCTACCGATCGATGACGCCACCGGAGCGGCACACCTTCTGGGCGTGCGCCGCCGGCTGGTGCCTCGACGGCATGGACTTCATGATCTACCCGCTGGTGATCGGGACGATCATGGCCCTGTGGCACGTCGATGCCGGCACAGCCGGGCTCGCCGCCACGGTGACGCTGCTGGCCTCGGCGCTCGGCGGCTGGCTCGCGGGCTTCGTCGCCGACCGCATCGGCCGGGTGCTGACGCTGCAGATCACGATCCTCTGGTTCTCGCTGTTCTCCCTGCTCTGCGCCTTCGTGCAGAACTTCGAGCAGCTCCTCGTCGCCCGCGCGCTCCTCGGCCTCGGCTTCGGCGGCGAGTGGGCGGCCGGCGCCGTGCTGATCGGCGAGACGATCCGGGCCGAGTATCGCGGCCGGGCGGTGGGCTCGGTCCAGTCCGGCTGGGCGATCGGCTGGGGCCTCGCGGTCCTGTCGCAGGCGGTGCTGTTCTCGCTTCTGCCGCCCGAGACCGCGTGGCGCTGGATGTTCGCGGTGGGCGCGCTGCCGGCGCTGCTGGTGTTCTACCTGCGCCGCTACGTGAAGGAGCCGGAGGTCGCCGCCGAATCCCGTGCCCGGGCCGCCGCCACGGGCGACCGGCCGCAGATCTGGGAGATCTTCTCCGGGCCGATCCTCAAGACCACCCTGCTCGCCTCCCTGGCGGCGGCGGGCTGCCAGGGCGGCTACTACGCGATCACCACCTGGGTGCCGCGCTTCCTGACCACCGAGCGCCACCTGTCGATCGTGTCCTCCACCGGCTACCTCGCGGCCCTGATCATCGGCTCGTTCACCGGCTACCTCGTGGGCGCGTGGCTCGCCGACCGGCTCGGCCGGCGGCCGCTCTTCCTGATCTTCTCACTGGGCGCCATCGCGGTGATCGTCGCCTACACGCAGATCCCGCTCTCGAACGGCGTGCTCTGGGTGCTGGGCTTCCCGCTGGGCTTCTTCGCCTCCGGCTACTTCTCCGGCATGGGCGCCTTCCTGACCGAGCTGTACCCGACCCGCCTGCGCGGCTCGGGGCAGGGGTTCTGCTACAATTTCGGCCGCGGCATCGGCGCCCTGTTCCCGGCGCTGGTCGGCTACCTCGCGGAGCGCGCCGGTCTCGCCTCGGCCATCGCGATCTTCGCGGCCGTCGCCTACGGGATCTTCTTCCTGGCGGCCTTCGCGCTGCCCGAGACGCGCGGCAAGGTCCTCCACGCGGATTCCTGATCATGCCCGAGATCCGAGACTGCCCCGCCCCGGACCCGCATCCGGAAGGCCCAACCCGCTACGCCGTGCCGGAGGGCGCGGTCGACACGCACGCCCACGTCATCGGCCTGCCGCCGGACTATCCCCTGGTGGCGGACCGCAGCTACACGCCCCCGGCGGCGCCGGCCGAGCGGTATCTGGCGATGCTCGACGGGACCGGCATGGCCAACGGCGTGCTGATCCAGGTCAGCGTGCACGGCACCGACAACCGGCTGATGGTCGAGACGCTGCGCGCCCACCGGCGGCGCCTGCGCGGCGTCGCGGTGATCCCGCTCGGCCTGCCCGACGCCGAGCTCGCCGCGCTGAAAGAGGCCGGCGTGGTCGGCCTGCGCCTCAACGTCCTGTTCGGCGGCGGGGTCGGGCTCGACGCGGTCGAGTCCTACGGGGCGCTCGCCCGCGAGATGGGCTGGCACCTCCAGTTCCTGCTCGATGCCCGCGAGTTGCCGCCGATCGCCGGCCGCCTGGCGCGGCTGCCCGTGCCGCTGGTTTTCGACCATATGGGCCACATGCCGACCTCGGCGGGCGTGGACCATCCGGGGTTCCGGGCACTGCTCGGCCTCGTCGCCGACGGCAACTGGGTGAAGCTCTCGGGCGCCTTCCGGGACTCCGTCACCGGCCCCCCCTACGCCGACACGATCCCCTTCGCCCGGGCGCTCAACGACGCCGCGCCGGACCGCTGCCTCTGGGGCTCGGACTGGCCGCACGTGGCCGCCTGGGGCGGGCCGCCGCGGACGCGGGAGCTCCTCGACCTGATGGCCGACTGGGTGCCGGACGCGGACCGGCGCCGGATGGTGTTCGTCGACAACCCGCGGCGGCTCTACGGCTTCGGGTAAGGGCGGACCGATGGGCGGCGGGCGCGCGGGGCGCCGCCGTCACACCCGCAGGTCGACGCTCTGGCCCTGTCCGGGAGGGGCCGGCGGGCCGACGCTCGCCGCCTGGGCGGCGCTGTCCGCCACCAGCCCGGCGACCGCCTTGTCGGCGGAGAGCTGCTGCTTGGCGACGGCGATGCCGATCTGCTGGTTCTGGGACGAACCCAGCATCTGGACGGCGGCTGCGGCGATCGAATCCATGCCGCCGATCCTGGACCACCGGTCTGAATCCCGCGTTACCCGGATCCGGCGCCTTTGACCGGTCGCGCTCACCCGTCGAGGAAACCCCGCTGCCGCGCCCGGTAGCCGCCGATCGCCGTGACGCACAGGAACGACACGCCGGCCAGCGCCGTGCCGAACACCGCGATCGGCCACCAGTGGCCCTGGAAGCGCTCAGCCAGCACGGTGCCGACGATCGGCGTCAAGCCGCCGGCGAGCGCCCCGCAGAATTGGTACGCGATGGAGATCGCCGTGTAGCGCACCCGCGTCGGGAACGCGCCCGCGAGGTAGCCGGCGATCACCGCGTAGAAGGTCGCGCTGCCGACCACGTTGAGGGCGAGACCCAGCACGATCAGCGGCACAGACTTGGTCTCGACCAGCCAGAACAGCGGGTAGGGGGCCAGCATCGCCCAGACCAGCGTCCCCTGGAGGAACAGCCGCTCGTTGCGGATCAGCTCGGCGATCCGGGCGCCCACCGGGGTCATCACCAGCTGGACCACGGCGGCGATCAGCAGGGCGTCGAGGATCGTCGCCCGCGCGATGCCGAGATACTGCGTGGTGAACGCGATCATGAAGGTGTTGAACAGGTAGACCGAGGCGATCGCGAAGGTGTTGGCCCCCGCCGCCAGCAGCACCGGCTTCAGGCAGGTCGTCAGTACCTCGCGCACCGGCGCCGGCGGCGGCCCGCCGGCGGCCCGGGCCTTCTCGAAGGCCGGGGATTCCGCGACGCCGAGGCGGATCGCGAGCCCGACGCCGAGCAGCAGGATGCTGACGAGGAACGGCACACGCCAGCCCCAGGTTAGGAAGCTCTCCTTGTCGAGGAGGCCCGCGAGCCGGAAGGCCAGCAGCGACAGGATCTGCCCGGCCGGGCTGCCGAGCTGCGCGAAGGAGGCGAAGAAGGTGTTGCGCCCGGCCGGCGCGTGCTCGGCGGCCATCAGCACCGCGCCGCCCCACTCGCCGCCGACCGCGAGACCCTGGATCAACCGCAGGACCACCAGCATCACCGGCGCCCAGATCCCGATCGACGCGTAGGTCGGCAGCAGGCCGATGCCGGAGGTCGCGATGCCCATCATCACGAGCGTCGCCACCAGGGCGCGCTTGCGCCCGAACCGGTCGCCGAGATGCCCGAAGATCAGACCGCCCAGCGGCCGGGCGAGGAAGCCGACCGCGAAGGTCCCGAAGGCCGAGAGCGTCGCGATGTAGGGGGATTCGGTCGTGAAGAAGAGCGGCCCGAACACCAGGGCCGCCGCCGTGCCGTAGATGAAGAAATCGTACCACTCGATCGTGGTGCCCACGAAGGCCGCCAGCGCCGCGCGCGCCGACTGGTTCTGTCCGGGCCCGGCGGCCGGGGCGGCGGTGGTGACGGCCATCGATCCTCGCGCGGCATTATGAATTCAAACGCCGCCCTGCATGCGCCAGTCTGCCGGCCGACCGCAACGCCTGCACGCGACAGGGCGGGCGTTTCATCCGCCGCAGCCGGGCTCCGTCTCAGAAGCTCGGCGGCGTGCAGGCGCTCACCACCTCGCAGGGGTTGGGCCCGACGCAGCGGAATCGGTGCGGGCGGCGGCTGTCGAAGCTGTAGGCGTCGCCGGGGCCGAGGATCCGGCGCTCGGCATCCACTGTGACCTCCAGTCGCCCGGAGAGCACGATGCCGCCCTCCTCGCCCTCGTGGGAGAGCGGCACCCGGCCGGTATCGGCGCCCGGCTCGTAGCGCTCCTTGAGGATCTGGAGCTTGCGCCCGAACAGGCTGTCGCCGACCTGACGGTACGAGATCGCCCCCTTGGCGGCACGGCGGCCGATCTCGGTGAGGTCCTCGGCGGCGAAGAACGCCTTGCGCTCCGGCTCCGGCTCCAGGGCGAAGAACTCGGCCATGCCGATCGGCACCCCGTCGAGGATCCGCTTCAGGGCGCCCACCGACGGGTTCACCCGGTTGGCCTCGATCAGCGAGATCGCCGAGTTGGTCACGCCGGCGCGCTTGGCGAGGGTCCGCTGCGACAGGCCGTGGCGGGCGCGCACGAAGCGCAGGCGCGCGCCGACATCGATGCTCATCCGGCTCTGGCCCGTTTCAGGTGTTGCGGATCCCGCAACGGTGCCACCCGTGGCCCCGGTCCTGCAAGGGGTTGGCGGCGACCAGAAAAGGACTTGTTGCCCGATCGGCGAAGGTGTCCCCTGGTCCCGCCGCCCGAGCCGCGCCGCCTGCCCCGGAGAACCGCCCCATGACCGATCATCCGCTCCGCAACACGCCCGCGATGGACGCCTTCTGGATGCCGTTCACGGCCAACCGCCAGTTCAAGGCAGCGCCGCGCCTGCTCGTGTCGGCCGAGGGCATGCACTACACCGCCGACGACGGCCGCAAGGTCCTCGACGGCTCCGCGGGCCTCTGGTGCGTCAACGCCGGCCACGGGCGGCGGGGCATCGCGGCCGCCGTGGAGCGGCAGCTCGCGACCCTCGACTTCGCCCCGACCTTCCAGATGGGCCACCCCGTCGCCTTCGAATTCGCCGAGCGGCTGGCCGAGATCGCCCCGGGCGGTCCCGACAAGCGCCTCGACCGGGTGTTCTTCACCAATTCCGGCTCGGAATCGGTCGACACCGCCCTCAAGATCGCGCTCGCCTACCAGCGGGCGATCGGGCAGGGCACCCGCACCCGGCTGATCGGGCGCGAGCGCGGCTATCACGGCGTCGGCTTCGGCGGCCTGTCGGTCGGCGGCATCGTGTCGAACCGCCGGGTCTTCCCGCAGCTCAACGGCACCGACCACCTGCGCCACACCCACGACCCGGCCCGCAACGCCTTCGTGAAGGGTCAGCCCGAGCACGGGGCGGAGCTCGCCGAGGATCTGGAGCGGCTGGTGGCGCTGCACGGCGCCGAGACCATCGCGGCCTGCATCGTCGAGCCGGTGGCGGGATCCACGGGCGTGCTGATCCCGCCGAAGGGCTACCTGGAGCGCCTGCGCGAGATCTGCACCAAGCACGGCATCCTGCTGATCTTCGACGAGGTGATTTCCGGGTTCGGCCGCCTCGGCGCGCCGTTCGCGACCGACTTCTTCGGCGTCGTCCCGGACCTCGTGACCAGCGCCAAGGGCCTGACCAACGGCACGGTACCGATGGGGGCGGTCTTCGCGAGCCGCGCGGTCCACGACGCGCTGATGCAGGGCCCGGACGGGATCGAGCTGTTCCACGGCTACACCTATTCCGGGCACCCGATCGCCTGCGCGGCCGGCCTCGCGACGCTCGACATCTACCGGGAGGAGGGTCTGCTCACCCGCGTCGCCGACATCGCCGACGACTGGGCGGCGGCGATCCACGATCTGCGCGGGCGCAAGGGCGTCATCGACATCCGCACCATCGGGCTCGTCGCCGGCGTCGAGCTGGCGCCGCGGCCGGACGCGCCGGGCAAGCGCGCCTACGACGTGTTCGTGGACTGCTTCGAGCGCGGCCTGCTCACCCGGGTGACCGGCGACATCATCGCCCTGTCGCCGCCGCTGATCATCGAGCGCGGCCAGATCGGCGAGATCGTCGACATCCTGGGCGCGGCGATCGACCGGGTCGCCTGAGAGCTTTCTCGGCTGCCCCACCGTCTTTGCGAGCGGAGCGAAGCAATCCAGGATAGCGCCACGCTTGCTGGTGTCGCGCCGCCCTGGGTCGCTTCGCTGCGCTCGCGATGACGGAGATGGCGACGCGATCACACAACCCTTGCGCGCCGCACATTCGTCCCCGCTGCCCGGCGGGGTTGTAGCGACACCGCCTGTGCCCATCTGCCCCGGACCCGGATTTGGGCCGGGCACGAGGGTTTCCATGTCGAACACCGCCCTGATCGTCGGCGCCAGCGGGATTGTCGGCAGCGCCACCGCGGCGCTGCTGACCCAGGAAGGCTGGATGGTCGCGGGCCTCGCCCGTCACCCGGTGCAGCAGGACGGCGTCGCGCCGGTGGCGGGCGACCTGCAGGATCCGGCCTCCCTGGAGGAGGCGCTCTCCGACCTCGCCCCGAGCCACGTGTTCCTGGCGACCTGGCAGCGGCGCCCGACCGAGGCGGAGATGATCCGCGTCAACCGGGCGATGGTCGAGAACCTGCTCGACGCGCTCCGGCCGAAGAAGAGCGTCCGCCACGTCGCCCTGGTGACCGGGCTGAAGCACTATCTCGGCCCGTTCGAGGCCTACGGCAAAGGCACCCTGCCGCAGACGCCGTTCCGCGAGGACCAGGGCCGCCTCGACATCGAGAACTTCTACTACGCGCAGGAGGACGCCGTGTTCGCGGCCGCCGCCCGCGACGGCTTCACCTGGAGCGTCCACCGCCCGCACACGATCATCGGTAAGGCGGTGGGCAACGCCATGAACATGGGCACGACGCTCGCCTGCTACGCCACCCTGTGCCGGGAGCTGGGACGCCCGTTCGTCTTCCCGGGCTCGGCCGCGCAGTGGAACGGCCTGACCGACATGACCGACGCGCGGCTCCTCGCCCGCCAGCTGCTCTGGGCATCGACGGAGCCGAGGGCCGCCAACGAGGCGTTCAACGTCGTGAACGGCGACGTCTTCCGCTGGAGCTGGATGTGGGGCCGGATCGCCGCCTGGTTCGGGATCGAGGCGGTGCCGTTCGACGGCACGCACCGGCCGCTCGAGCCCCGGATGGCGCAGGACGGCTCGGCCTGGGCCGAGATCGCGGCGCGCTACGGCCTCGCCGAGCCGGATCTCACCAAGCTGGCCTCGCCCTGGCACACGGATGCCGATCTCGGCCGGCCGATCGAGGTCGTCACCGACATGAGCAAGAGCCGCCGCCTCGGCTTCACGACCTACCAGCCGACCGACGACGCGTTCTACGACCTGTTCGCCCAGCTCCGCGCGGACCGGCTGATCCCCTGACGGAGGACACCACCGTCATCGCGAGCGCAGCGAAGCGACCCAGGGATGCACGACGCCCGTGAGCGCAGCGCTACCCTGGATTGCTTCGCTGCGCTCGCAAGGACGGCGGCTCACCCCGCCTTCCGCTCCGTCCCGCACCACTCGGCCACGAACAGCGCCATGGTGGTCGTGATCCGCTTCACCGAGGCGAGGCTGACCCGCTCGTCGAAGCCGTGGATGTTCTGAGAGGTCGGGCCGTAGCAGAGGGCCGGCACCCGATCGTAGAGAGCGTGGACGCGGGTATCGAGGTAGCCCGCCGTCATGAAGCTCTGGAGCGGCGACCCGATCGCCCGCTCGTGGGCGCGGCCGAGCACGGCCTCGGCCTCCGAGCCTTCCTCCAGCACGTAACCCTCGGCGAAGAAGCCGTTGAACACCACCCGTGGCGGGCTGTTGGCCAGGAACGGGTCGGTGCGGGAGAAGCCCGCCACCGCGGCCTCGATCTCGGCAGCGGCCTGCGCGGCGGTGACGCCCGGGTAGAGCGCCACCCGGCAGTGGATCCGGCACCAGGCCGGGACCGAGGAGGCCCAGTCGCCGCCCTCGATCTTGCCGATGTTGAGATTGATCGGGTGGTCCTCGGTCTCGAAATGCGAGTGCGCGGCCTTCTCGGCGTTCCAGCGGGCCTCGACGGCGCGCAGCGCGCCGATCACCCGGTAGGTGGCGTCGATGGCGTTGGCGCCCGCGCCCATCTCGCGGACGTGGACCGGGACGCCCCGCACCTCGACAGTGAACCAGAGCACGCCGGTATTGGCGCGCACGAGCTTCTCGTCCTCCGGCTCGGGGATCAGCACGGCGTCGGCCCGGTAGCCGCGCAGGTGGGTCATCAGGGCGCCGTTGCCGGTGGATTCCTCCTCGACCACCGACTGCACCGTCACGGAGGCCGCCGGCTGGAGGCCGAGGCGGGCGAGCGCGTCGAGGGCGAACAGGTTGGCGGCGTGCCCGGCCTTCATGTCGCCGGCGCCGCGGCCGTACATCCAGTCGCCCTGGATCACCGGGTCGAAGGGCCGATGGGTCCAGAGGTCAAGGGGCCCCGGCGGCACGACGTCGACATGGGCCTGCAGGATCAGCGAGCGCCCGGTCTCGGTGCTCGGCCGGTGGTGGCAGACCACGATCGGCGCGTCCGAGTGGTGCGCCGCGTCGATCTTCGAGCCGCCCGGATGGGCCGCGATGGCGTCCCGATCCATGGCGAAGCGCTCTGTGGCGTAGCCGCGGGCGCGGAACTGGTCGAAGACGTAGTCCTGGCAGGCATGCTCCTCCCCGCGCAGGGACGCGAACCGGACAAGCGCCTGCGTGTGGGCGACCTGATCGGCGAAGCCCTCCGCCACGGAGGCTTCGATCTCGGCGGCGAGGGTGGGGTCGAGGGCCATGGAAACTCCGAACCGTCTGCGGCCGGGAGGAAGCGCCCGGGCTTGGGCCGCTGTCAACCGGCGGTTGCCGAGAGCATGGCGCGTGCCGGAACCGGGGTCCTAGGTCACATCCGGGAGGGCCGTCCGGACCTGCTCGGCGAACCGCGCGAAGGCCGCGCTCGGCCGGTCGTCGGCGCGGCGGACCAGCAGCGTCGGGACGTGCCCGTCCCCGTCGGGCACCGGGTGAACCGAGACCCGGCCCGCGCGGTGCGCCGGCTCTGCCACGGCCCGCGGAACCAGGGTCACGCCCAGGCCGGCCGCCACGCAGCCGAGGATGCCGTCGAGGGTCCCGAATTCCATGCGTCGCACATGCACGAGGCCCTGGCGGGCCAGGAACGCCTCCAGGCGCCTCCGGTACGAGCAGCCGGCCCGGAACACGAGCACCTTCGCGTCGCGCGCCCGGGCCAGCCGGTCGAGCAGCGCCGCGAGGTCGCCGACGGCCGGGTGCGCCACCAGCACCAGCTCCTCCGTGAAGACCGGGATCCCGACGAGGTCGGCCTGCGCGACCGGGCCGGCCACGAAGGCCCCCTCCAGGCTCCGGTCGAGGACCCGGGCGATCAGGTGCTCGGTCGGGCCGGTCTCCAGCTCGATGTCCACGTCCGGGTGGCGCGCGGCGAAGTCGGCGAGCGGGCCGGGCAGGCGCAGGGCCGCGGTCGTCTCCATGGCGCCGATCCGCAGGGGTCCGCGCGGCTCGCCCTCAGCCAGCAGGGCGTGGCGCGCCTCCGCGAGCAGCTGTCCGACCTGGAGCGCGTAGGGCAGGAGCCGCTCACCCGCCCGGGTCAGCGTCACACCGCGGCTGCCGCGGTGGAAGAGCGGCACGCGCAGGGCCTGCTCCAGGGCGCGGATCCGGCCGGTGACGTTGGACTGGACAGTGTTGAGCCGCGCCGCCGCCCGCCCGATGCCGCCGGTCTCGGCCACCGCCGCGAAGAACATCAGGTCGGTGCTGTTCATGCCATCTGCTTTTCCGATGCCTTCCTTCAGAAGGAATCATTTTTTCCGCCATCGCGCGAGCGCTAATCCCTGGCGGGCGGCGCGCGCAACCGAGACGCTACCCGGGGAGGGGATCCATGGCCTTGAGGACCAGACTCACCGACGCCTTCGGGCTGCGACACCCGATCTTGCTGGCCCCCATGGACCCGGCCTCGGGGGGTGCCCTCGCGGCGGCGGTGAGCGCCGCCGGCGGCCTCGGCCTGATCGGCGGCGGCTACGGCGACCACGCGACGCTCGACCGGGAATTCGCCCGCGCGGGCAATCAGCGGGTCGGCTGCGGCTTCATCACGTGGTCGATGGCCCGGGACCCGTCGCTCCTCGACGCGGCGCTCGCCCGGTCGCCCGCGGCCCTGATGCTCTCCTTCGCGGATCCCGCGCCGTTCGCGGACCGGATCCGCGCCGCCGGCGTGCCGCTGATCTGCCAAGTGCACACCCTGGCGCATGCGAGGCGTGCCCTCGAGGTCGGCGCGGCCGCGGTGGTAGCGCAGGGGACGGAGGCCGGCGGCCACGGCCTCACCGCCCGCGGGACCGCAGCGTTCGTGCCGGCGGTCGCCGACCTGATCGCCCGTGAGCGCCCCGAGACGCTGCTCCTCGCGGCGGGCGGCATCGCGGACGGGCGCGGCCTCGCCGCCGCCCTGGCGCTGGGGGCCGACGGTGTCCTGATGGGGACGCGGTTCTGGGCCAGCCGGGAGGCGCTGATCCACCCAGCCGCGAAGCAGCGGGTTCTCGCCGCGACCGGCGACGACACGATCCGCACGCAGGTCTACGACATCGCCCGCCAGCGGGCCTGGCCGGCGCCCTATACCGGGCGACTCCTGCGCAACGCCTTCATCGAGACGTGGCACGGCCGCGAGGACGCGCTGCGCGCGGCCTCGGCCGAGCGGCGCCGGGACGTGGAGGATGCCGACGCGGCGGGCGACTACGACGTCGCCAACGTCACGGTCGGCGAGGCCGTCGGGCTCATCGCCGACCTGCCGGGCGCCGGCGACCTCGTCCTGCGCATCGCCGAGGAGGCCGAGGCCGCGATCCGCCGGATCTCCGGCATGGCCGCGGCTGCGCCGTGAGGGCGCCGCCAGGGTGCTGTGAGGGTGCTGTGAGGGTGCTCAGCAAAGCGTGACTACGCAGGGTTGCCGCGGACCGGAACCTCGGAGTTGCCGACGGTTTAGCGTGACGGCAAACCGTCGCGGTTTCTCGAGGCGCGTCTCGAGTCGGAGTCGCTCATGCGTATTGGTCTGATCTCCGTCCTGTCCGGGCTGCTCCTGTGCGCGGGGATTCCCGCGACGGCCAGCGCGGACGTGCTCGTCAACGTCGACAAGACCAC
Organism: Methylobacterium sp. Leaf361; assembly: GCF_001424445.1. NCBI lineage: Bacteria > Pseudomonadati > Pseudomonadota > Alphaproteobacteria > Hyphomicrobiales > Methylobacteriaceae > Methylobacterium > Methylobacterium sp. Leaf361. The sequence continues at coordinate 56,654 of NZ_LMPY01000005.1, forward strand.
CCAGCGCATGGAGGTTTCGGTCGACGGCCAGCCGCGCTATTCCTGGCCGGTCTCGACCGGCGTCGCGAGCTACGACACCCCGTCCGGCGCCTACCGCCCGTTCCGGATGGAGCGCACGCACTTCTCGAAGGAGTGGGACGACGCGCCCATGCCCTTCGCGATGTTCTTCACGACCCAGGGCCACGCCATTCACGGCACCAACCACGTCCGGAGCCTCGGGCGCGCGGCCTCGCACGGCTGCGTGCGCCTGTCGGTGCGCAACGCCGCGACCCTGTTCAACCTCGTGAAGAGCCAGGGCATGGGCCGGACGCGGGTGGTGATCGAGGGGGCGGATGTTCCGATGGCGGACCGCGGCCGGCGCGGCACCCGGCTCGCCCGGAACCGCAGCCCCTACGAGCCGGACGATCTGCTGGCGAACAGCGATCAGATGGGGCGCCGGTCGGTGCCGGCCTACTACCGCCCGGCGGCCCGGCCGGCCTACGCGCCCGCGACGGTCTACGGCTACCCGGCCGACGCCGACGAGACGGACGGCTGGTAGGCCGGATCGCGGCCCAGGCCGCGAGTATCGGCCGATCGGCGCCACGACGTCCCCTGCGTGCGGACGATCACCGGCCGCGTCGTCTGAGCGCGAAAGTCATGCGCCGTAGCGCCCGCCCATTGCCGAGCGCCCCCTCCCGGCCTAGCTCCTGCGCGGCCATCAGAGCCTGCGCGGCCCCTGCCGCGACCTGAGACGGACGGAGACACCCCGAGATGCCCTTCGCTTTCTGCCGGTCCCTTCCCCTCGCCGCCCTGGCGCTCGCCGCGGCCACCGTGCCGGGCTACGCCCTGGAGGTGACGCGCTCGGCCGACATCGCCGCGCCGCCGGCCAAGGTCTGGCAGACCATCGGCGAGTTCTGCGGCATCGGCGACTGGCACCCCGCCATCGAGAAATGCGTCCTGTCGGACAAGGACGGCATGAAGGTCCGCACCCTCAGCCTCAAGGGCGGCGGCACCATCAAGGAGGAGCAGGTCTCCCGCGACGACAAGGTGATGAGCTACACCTACACGATCTTGGAGAGCCCGCTGCCGGTCTCGGACTACAAGTCGACCCTCTCGGTCGCCCCCGCCGGCTCCGGCTCGAAGGTGACCTGGACCGGAACCTTCAACGCCAAGGGCGCGCCGGACACGGTCGCCACCGACGCGATCCAGGGCATCTACGATTCCGGCCTGAAGGCGCTCGCCGACAAGGCGAAGTAAGCCCGTCACGATTCGGAGCGCGCCGCCGACGCCGGAAGCCGGCGGCGCGCACCAAGTCCCTCCGGCAACAGCGGAATCGCGCGTTCGCGGCGAACCGCGTCCCGCGCTTCGCGCCCCTTCGGCATGTCGCCGGGGCGATTGACCCACCGCCAAGCTCGGCTCAGAACCTCGGCGGCGCGGCCCCTCGCGCCCCAACAGGATGATCGCCGTGCCCGCGTCCCGCCTCCCGATGCGCCTCAGCCTCGTCGCCCTCGCCGTCGCGGCGCTGGGCGCCTGCCAGCAGCGCGCCACGCCCGCGGTCACCGAGCCCTCGCCGATCGTGCCGGCGCCCCTGGCCCTGCCCACGGGCAGCGGTTGCGGCCCGGAGATCGCCCGCACGAAGGCGATCGTCGACAGCGACGTGGCCACCGGCAACCTCAACAAGCCGGTGGGCGACCGCTTCAGCGCCGACCTCGCCCACGCCGCCGCGGAGTGCTCGGCCGGCAAGTCGGGCGAAGCCCTGCACCTGCTCGCCGCCGCCAAGAGCCGCTACGGCTACCGCTGAGCGCGGGGTTTTCCTTTCCCGCCGCGCCTGCAGGATCGCGCTGTCGATCCTGCAGGCGCGTCCGACCCGGCCCCTCATCCCGCGGTGCGGAGCGCGGCGGAGGTCTCGAAGGCGGCCTCCAGGCGCCGCGCGCTCTCTGGAACTCGCCCTCGAGGCCCCCCGACACGGCCACCTCGGGACGAGGCCGTCGGTCGGGATGGGCGCATCCCGCGCTAGATCACGAACAGCAGGTTCAGTCCGGCGCGCCGGAACCCGTCCTCGGCGATCTTCAGGTCGAGCCCGTAGGACGCGATGTCGTCCGCCACCGGGTCGAGGGCCGGCGCTCGGTGCTGGTGGAGGTGCTTGATGTAGCTGTGGCAGGTCGTGCAGGTCTCGACCTGGACGTCCTTCGAGACCTCATCGAGCCCGTAATAGCTGACACTCTCGCCGTCGCCGCAGGCGGTGCAGCGGATCCGGACGTGGTTCCAGTACGTGCCGCAGACCGAGCAGCTGAGATACCGGGCCTTGTCGGCCGGGGTCCAGGAGACGATGACGCTCGCCACCGGCGCGCCGCCGCAGCACGGGCAGACGCCGTCCGCGACGGGCTTCAGCGTCCGCGTGTCGAGGCGCGCGGCCCGCTCGGCGAAGCGCACCTGCAACGCGGCTGAGACGAACAGGCATTCAGCGATCCGGTCGACCGGCAGCGCGCCCTCGAAAACCTGCACGGCGAGATCGCGGCGCTCCTCCGGCGCGGCGGCCCGCAGGGCATCCCGCGCCGCGGCCGAGGCCTCGGGCGCGGTCGCGAGATCCAGCGCGTCGAGCAGCGCCAGGAGGCACGCGTCGAAATCCTGGTCGGCCTCGAGGCTGTGCCGCGACAGCGGCGGCATGCCGTGCTCGCTCCTCAGCGCCTGATCGGCGGGATCCGGCGCCGGCGGGGCCGGAAACCGTGCCTGGATCGCCGCCTGGGCGCGGGCGACCTCACCGACGAACCGGAGATAGGCCTCCAGCGGGTGCCCTGGCGCGGCCTCCGCCAGGCGCGCGGCCCGGTCGGCGAACAGCGTCGCGGGATCGGGCAGGCGCACGAACGGGACCGAGCCCGAGATCCCGATCTTGTCGGGATCGGGCTTGAGCTCGCTGAAATCCCGGCGTCGGGGCTTCGGGGCCTCGGCGGGTTTCGGGGTCTTGTCCGCGGCCGGAGCCGCGGGTTTCCGCCTGAAGAAGTTGGCCACGCGATCAGGATCCGCGCTTGTCCACCGAGCCGCGGCGCGCCGGGCCGCCGGCCATCTGACGGAACCACTTGCGGTGATGCCGGTAGGCCCAGCCGCCCGTGACCGTGCCGCGGACCATCGCCCGGCCGGTGCCGCGCACCCAGATGCCGGCGTAGACGTGCACCACGATGATCGCGATGGCGATGACGGCGGCCAGCGAGTGCGCGAGCAGCGCCCAGCGCTGGGTCTCGATCGAGGTGAGGCCGCCGAAATAGGTGTTCCAGATCACGAGGCCGGTCACGAACATCACGCCGATCAGCGCGGTCTGGCCCCAGAACACGCCCTTCTGGCCGGCATTGTACTTGCCGAGCTCCGGCAGCCGGTCCTCGCGGTTGGTGACCACGTCGCCGATCTTCTTCGACCACTCGACATCGTCCTTGTTGGGGATGTTGAGCCGCCAGAAGCGCACGAACAGGAAGAGGAAGCTGATCGCCAGCGCCACGCCGAACCACGGGTGGACCGCCCGGGTCGCCTGCCCGCCGCCGAACAGGCCGGTCAGCGAGAACAGGTAGGGCGTGAACATCGCCAGCCCCGAGAGGGTCAGCAGCGTGAACAGGATCGCGGTGATCCAGTGGTTCACGCGCTGCACGCCGGTGTAGCGCGGGACGTACATCACCTCCGGCGCCTCGGACTTGGCGTGGTGGAGGGGGCGGGAATCGCCGTCCCGGACATCGTTCTGGATCGTCATCGGCCTTCACTCGCCTGACGGGGCCGCCCGTCGCGGCGGGCGGGCCGTGAAACTCGAAATCGGGTCTGGCGCCCGAGCCGTCTCCGCCCTGCCGAAACCGTTCGGCGCGGCGCTCCCTCCCCCGCGGGGGAGGGAGACCGTCGCGTCTCAGTGCGGCCGGGCCTCGCCGCCATTCTCCCGGCGCTTGGCCTCGTCGTACTCGACCGCCTCTTCCTCCTCCTCGGGCACGACCTCGTTGGGGCCGGCCGTGACGTAGTGGAAGAAGCCCGCCACCGCCGCGAAGCCCATCGCGGCGAGACCGAACACCTTGGCGCCGCCCTTCCAGAAGGCGACCAGCGGCGAGATCTTCGGGTCGTTCGGCAGGCCCGCGTAGAGGTTCGGCTGGTCGGCGTGGTGCAGCACGTACATGACGTGCGTGCCGCCGACGCCGGCCGGGTCGTAGAGGCCGGCATGCGCGAAGCCACGCGACTTCAGGTCCTCGACCCGGTCGTGGGCCTGATCGATCATGGCCTGCTTGGTGCCGAACATGATCGAGCCGGTCGGGCAGGCCTTGGCGCAGGCCGGGGCCTGACCCACCGCCACTCTGTCCGAGCACAGGGTGCACTTGTACGCCTTGTGGTCGGTCTGGCTGATGCGCGGGATGTTGAAGGGGCAGCCCTTCACGCAGTAGCCGCAGCCGATGCAGTTCTCCTCGATGAAGTCGACGATGCCGTTGGAGTACTGCACGATCGCGCCGGGAGACGGGCAGGCCTTCAGGCAGCCCGGCTCGGTGCAGTGCATGCAGCCGTCCTTGCGGATCAGCCATTCGAGGTTGTTGGTCTCCGGGTTCTCGTACTCGGTGAACCGCATCAGGGTCCACGACTTCGGCGTGAGGTCGTGGGGGTTCTGGTAGGTGCCCGTGTTGACACCGATGTCGTCGCGCAGGTCGTTCCACTCCTCGCACGCCGACTGGCAGGCCTTGCAGCCGATGCACTTCGACACGTCGATGAGCTTGGCGACCTCCACCTGACGGCGGATCTCCGGCGGCGTCTCCGTGGAGGCGGAGCGCTGGCGGATGTCGAGGGAGCTGTAGTCAGCCATGTCTGCCGCTCCCCCTTACGCGACCGCGTCCGACGGAGGCGTGGTCGGCTCGATGTTCACGAGCCAAGCCTTGAACTCCGGCGTCTCGGTGTTCGCGTCGCCGACGACGGGCGTCAGCGAGTTCGGGTGCCATCCTTTCTTGGTGTGGCCCATGAAGCCCCAGTGCTGCGGGATGCCGACGACGTGGACGGGCTTGCCGTCGCAGATCAGCGGCTTGATCCGCTTCGTCACCACCGCCTTGGCCTTCAGGGAGCCGCGCTTCGACCAGACGCGGACCCAGCCGCCCTTGGCGATGCCCTTCTCCTTGGCGAGCTCCTCCGAGATCTCCACGAAGGCCTCCGGCTGGAGGATCGCGTTGATCCGGGCGTGCTTGGTCCAGCCGTGGAAGTGCTCGGTCAGGCGGTAGCTCGTCGCCGCGTAGGGGAACTCCTTCGCGTCGCCGAGGTCGGCGAGGTCGTCCTTGAAGATGCGGGACGCGGGCGCGCCCTTGATCTTCGGGAAGGCGAGGTTGGCCACCGGGGACTCGAAGGGCTCGTAGTGCGTCGGGAACGGCCCGTCGCGCATGAGGCCGCGGGTCCACAGGCGGGCGACGCCCTCCTGGTTCAGGATGAACGGGCCGACGCCCTTATCGGGGGCGACGGTGACGCCGTAATCCGGCACGTCGAAGCCGATCCACTGCTTGCCGTTCCACTCGATGAGCTTCTTCTTCTCCGACCACGGGCGACCCTCGGGGTCGCACGAGGCGCGGTTGTAGAGCACGCGCCGGTTGGCCGGCCACGCGAAGGCCCAGTTCGGCGCGATGCCGCGGTCACCGGGGTCGGTGTTGTCCCGGCGGGCCATCATGTTGCCCTTCTCGGTGTAGCAGCCCGAGTAGATCCAGCAGCCGCAGGCGGTCGTCCCGTCGTCCTTGAGCTGGGCGAAGCCGTCGACCTGCTTGCCCGCCGGGATGATCGTCCCGTTGAGGTCCGGCGTCGGCGCCAGCGTGTAGCCGTTGAGCTCGCGGGCGAGCTCGGTCGGCGTCGGCGCCTCGGCGATCGCGTAATCCCACTTCAGATTGACGATCGGGTCCGGGAAGGCCCCGCCATCCTTCTTGTAGGCCGCCTTCATGCGGAGGAAGATCTCCGACATGATCTCGATGTCGGAGCGGCACTCGCCCGGCGCCTCCTGCGCCTGCCAGTGCCACTGCAGCCACCGGCTGGAGTTCGACAGCGAGCCTTCCTCCTCCACGAACAGGGTGGTCGGAAGCTCGAACACCTCAGTCTGGATCTTGGTCGGATCGACGTCGTTGTACTCGCCGTGATTCTCCCAGAACCGGGCCGTCTCGGTCTTGAGCGGATCCATCACCACGATGAACTTCATCTTGGAGAAGGCTTCCGTCATCTTGGCGCGATTGGGGAACGACAGCAGGGGGTTGAAGCCCTGGATGACGTAGCCGGTCATCTTGCCCTGCTTGGCGAGCTCGAACCCGCGCAGCACGTCGTAGGTCGGCACGTCGAGCTTGGGCAGGTAATCGTACGCCCAGTCGTTCTCCTTGGTGGCCTTGTCGCCCCACATCGCCTTCTGGAACGAGACGAAGAACTTGTTGTAGTTCTGCCAGTAGCTCGTCTGCCCGGGACGCAGCGGCTTGAACTGCCGCTTGGCGATGTAGCTCGCGTAGTCGGGCTCCTTCTCCACCGGGATGTTCAGGTATCCGGGGATGAGGTTCGACATCAGCCCGATATCGGTCAGCCCCTGGATGTTGGAGTGACCGCGCAGGGCCTGCATGCCGCCGCCGAGCACGCCGATGTTCCCGAGCAGCGTCTGCACGATGCACATCGAGCGGATGTTCTGCGAGCCCTTGGAGTGATGGGTCCAGCCGAGCGCGTAGAGCGAGGCCATCGACTTCTCGGGGGAAGCCGTCGTCGCCATCAGCTCGCAGACCTTCAGGAAGGTCTCCTTGGGCGAGCCGCAGATTTTTTCCACCATCTCGGGCGTGTAGATCGCGAGATGCTTCTTGAGGAGCTGCATCACGCAGCGCGGATGCTGCATCGTCTCGTCGACCACGGCGTAGCCGTCGGGGCCGATCTCGTAGTCCCAGGTGGCCTTGTCGTAGTCGCGCTTGTCCGCGTCGTAGCCCGTGAACAGCCCCTCGCTGAAGTCGTAGCCCTCGCGGACCACGTACCCGGCGTTGGTGTAGGCGGAGACGTAGCGGTGCTGCAGCTTGTCGTTGTCGAGCAGGTACTTGGCCACCCCCGACAGGAAGGCGATGTCGGTCCCCTGCCGGATCGGGCAGTAGAGATCGGCCACCGACGCCGTGCGGGTGAAGCGCGGATCGACGACGATCAGCTTGGCATTGTTATGGGCTTTCGCCTCCACGACCCACTTGAAGCCGCAGGGGTGGGCCTCGGCGGCATTGCCGCCCATCACGGTGATCACGTCCGCGTGCTTGATGTCCATCCAGAGGTTGGTCATCGCACCGCGTCCGAAGGAGGGCGCCAAACTGGCGACCGACGGACCGTGTCAAACTCTGGCCTGATTATCGAAGACCAGGGCCCCCATGCTTCGGACTGTCTTGTAGGTCAGCCACGCCGTCTCGTTGGTGGTGGCCGAGGCCCCGAGGAAGCCCATCGTGGTCCACCGGTTGACCGTGAGGTCGCCGTTCTTGGCCACGAAGTTCTTGTCCCGGTCCTCCTTCATGAGCTGCGCGATGCGGTCGAGGGCGAAGTCCCAGGACACGCGCTTGAACTCGGAGGAACCCGGGGCCCGATGGAGCGGGTACTTGGTGCGGGTCTCGGCGTGCACGAAGTCGAGCAGCGCCGAGCCCTTCGGGCAGAGCGTGCCGCGGTTGACCGGATGATCCGGATCGCCCTCGATGTGCATGACCGAGGAGCGCGCGTTCTTCGAACGGTCGCCGAGGCTGTAGAGGATGACGCCGCACGCGACCGAGCAGTACGGGCACGTGTTGCGGGTCTCGCGCATCTGCGCGAGCTTGAACGGCCGCACCGCGGCGGCCATGGCGGGCTCGAGTCCGCCGAATCCGAGCGCGCCCAGCGAGCCGCCAGCGAGGCCGGCGCCGGCCCCCTTGAGCAGGCCACGCCTTGAGACCTGGACCGTCATCTCCGCTCCGTAAAAGCGATCTGGTATAATTCCAAGCTGTCCCAAAAAAGCGTGCGCGAGGCAAGTGCGGTTGCGTGACACAGCAAGTTGCCGTGTCTCAGCCGAAGCAACACGTTTGTCGCACCGGCATCATCCTGCATGAGAACGGTTTTTTTACTTGCTGGGATTGGCCGGATTGGCGCCTGACGGGCCGGCCGTGCGGTGCTCCAGGGGCGCCTGCGGCTCGGTGGCGGAGGTGCCGCCGGGCTGGGCCGGCGGCACGGGACGGTCGGCATTCTCCTTGATCGAGTTGCCGCCCGGGTCCGGCGCGTCCTTGGCGGCCGACTGCTCCCGCGGCACCGGGGCCTGGCTCCAGCCGTCCTGCGCGCTGCGGGACTTGTCGCCCATTGCGTCGACGCCCTTGATCTCGCCCGGTTTCGTCTGGGCGAGACAGGGCGACGCCGCCGTCGCGAAACCGAGGAGCACCGACATCATCAGGGGAATCGAGCGGGACACGGGGCGCCTCCTGGCAGCAGGGGGAATGCGGGGAGAATGGCAGCGGGGGATGAAGAGCGGGGAATGCCCGGGCAACGTAGCCTTTGCGGCGGCAGTTCCGGCCTGCGACACCGACCCGGCACGGGGCACCGGGATCGCGCGGCGGCAGCGCGGCCGCGGCGGTGACGGCTCCTTAACCAAACCTTGCAACCGTACGTGTCCACAGGTGCGAGGATTTCCCGGTCATGTCGAAGCCGCATCCCGAACGCCCCTGCGAGACCGAGCGGTCGGTCGACGCGCCGCCGCTGAGCTCCGACATCCGGCGCCATCTCGGCCAGAACCTGCGCGCGCTCTTCAGCGAGACGCTGGCGGCCCCGGTCGACAAGCGGCTGGAGGCCCTGATCGCCCGGCTCGACAAGCCGAAGCGCTGACCCGGACCGCCGCCGGCAGGGGAGCGGAGGATCGCCGTCTTGCGGGCAACCGCGTGCGGCGCAACCACCGACGGCTCTCGCCGGCCCGCGGAATGCCGCCCGATGTGCGCTAGAGCACTTAAGATCGTTCGTTCTGAGAAACCCGATTCCGCGCACGAAATCTTCTCCATCGGCGACGCCACAGAGAAGATCCATGCGTTCTGATCGTCTACCGCCCTGAGTTATCTTGCATTTCCGGCACGATCGTCGATCCTGATCACGTTACGGCATCACGCGGGTCCACACCCGAGACTTGACTTCGTTCGGTAAAAAGAACGATTTCGCGCCTCCCGGGGACGCCTGTCCCCTGCGTCGCAACCGCGGATGGCTGGGGGATCGGACGTGATGACGAACGCTTCAGGTCTGGGCCGGATGGCTCGGGCGATCGGGCTGACCCTTCTGGCCGGAGCCGGCCTGCTGACCTGCGCGCTGCCGGCCGCGGCCGAGACCGCGCTCCTCAACGTCTCGTACGATCCGACCCGCGAGCTCTACCGCGAGATCAATGCCGCCTTCGCGGAGGAGTGGAAGGCCAAGACCGGCGAGGCCATCACGGTGCGGGCCTCGCACGGCGGCTCGGGCGCGCAGGCGCGCACGGTGATCGACGGGGTGGACGCCGACGTGGTCACCCTCGGCATCCCGTCCGACATCGACGCGATCGCCAAGCTCACCCGCAAGATCCCGGAAGATTGGCGCAGCAAGCTGCCGAACCAGGGGACGCCCTACACCTCGACGGTGGTGTTCCTGGTCCGGAAGGGCAACCCGAAGGGCGTCAAGGACTGGGACGACCTGGTCAAGTCCGACGTGAAGGTGATCACCCCGAATCCGAAGACCTCGGCCGGCGGGCGCTGGAACTTCCTCGCCGCCTGGGGCTACGCCTACGGGAAGGACAAGGACGCCGCGAAGGCCGACGCCTTCGTCGGGCAGGTCTACAAGAACGTGCCGGTGCTCGACACCGGCGCCCGCGGCTCGACGGTGACCTTCGCGCAGCGCGGCCTCGGCGACGTCCTGCCGACCTGGGAGAACGAGGCCTACCTCGTGCTCCAGGAATTCGGCGCCGACAAGTTCGACATCGTCTCGCCGCCGACCTCGATCTACGCCGAGCCGCCTGTGGCCCTGGTGGCGGTCAATGCCGAGCGGAAGGGCACCACCAAGGCGGCCCAGGCCTATCTCGACTTCCTCTACGGCGACCGCGCCCAGGCGATCTTCGCCAAGCACCATTACCGGCCGATCCGGCGGGAGGCGGCCGCTCCGGCAGACCTCGCCCAGCTGCCCGAGATCAAGCTGTTCAAGATTGAGGACCTCCAGGGATCCTGGGACGAGATCCAGAAGCGGAACTTCGACGCTGGCGGCCTGTTCGACCGTCTGAGCCGGGCCGGCCGCTGAGGCTTCAGATCATGGTCCAGACGCCCCGTCCCCGTCGGACGTTCCGACGGCCGAGCGTGATCCCGGGCTTCGGGATCAGCTTCGGCTACACGCTGAGCTGCCTCGGCCTGATCGTCCTGCTGCCGCTGGCCGGACTGGTGGTGAAGGCCTCGGGGCTCGGCCTGTCGGGCATCTGGGAGGTCGCCACCGATCCGCGGGTCGCCAGCGCCCTGCGGATCAGCTTCGGCGTCTCGGCCATCGCGGCGCTCGTCGCCTCGGCCTTCGGCTTCCTGGTGGCCTGGGTGCTGACCCGCTACCGCTTCCCGGGCCGCAAGCTGGTCGACGCCGCCGTCGACCTGCCCTTCGCCCTGCCCACCGCGGTCGCCGGCATCGCGCTCGCCTCGCTCTACGCGCCGGACGGTCTGCTCGGCGCGCCGCTCGCGCGCCTCGGCATCCAAGCGGCCTACACGCCGGTCGGCATCTTCATCGCCATGGTGTTCATCGGCCTGCCCTTCGCGGTGCGGACCGTGCAGCCGCTGATCGCCGAGATCGACAAGGAGATCGAGGAGGCCTCGGCCACCCTCGGGGCGACGCGCCTCGTCACCCTCACCCGGGTGGTGCTGCCACCGCTGATCCCGGCGGTGCTCACCGGCTTCGCGCTCGCCTTCGCCCGGGGTGTCGGCGAGTACGGCTCGATCATCTTCATCGCCGGCAACCTGCCCTACGTGTCGGAGATCGCGCCGCTGCTCATCGTCATCAAGCTCTCCGAGTTCGACTACGGCGGCGCGGCGGCCATCGCGACGATCATGCTCGGGATCTCGTTCCTGACGCTGCTCGCCATCAACCTCATCCAGGCCTGGTCACGGCGGCGGTTCGGCTATGTCTGAGATCTTCTCCCCCGCCTTCGTGCCGGCCGCCAAGCCGGCCCCGGTCGCCTCGGAAGGGGCGGGCGTCCGCGTGGTCCTGATCGGGATCGCGGTGGCGTTCCTGGCGCTGTTCCTGGTGCTGCCGCTGTTCGCGGTCTTCCTCCAGGCCTTCTCGAAGGGGCTCGGGGCCTTCCTGGACGCGTTCCGGGAGCCCGACGCCTGGAGCGCGATCCGCCTGACGCTGACCGTGGCGGCGATCGCGGTGCCGTTCAACGTCGTGTTCGGGCTGGCCGCCTCCTGGGCGATCGCCAAGTTCGAGTTCCCCGGCAAGGCGCTGCTGATCACCCTGATCGACCTGCCGTTCTCGGTCTCTCCGGTGGTCTCCGGGCTGATCTACGTGCTGCTGTTCGGGTCCCAGGGCCTGTTCGGCTCTTGGCTCCTCAACCACGGCGTCCAGATCCTGTTCGCCCTGCCGGGGATCGTCCTGGCGACGGTGTTCGTGACCTTCCCGTTCGTCGCCCGCGAGCTGATCCCGCTGATGCAGGAGCAGGGCACCGCCGAGGAGGAGGCGGCGCTGACGCTCGGCGCCTCGGGCCTGCACGCGTTCCGGACGGTGACGCTGCCCAATATCCGCTGGGGCCTGCTCTACAGCGTGCTCCTCTGCAATGCCCGGGCGATGGGCGAATTCGGAGCGGTGTCGGTGGTGTCGGGCCACATCCGCGGCCTGACCAACACCATCCCACTCCACGTGGAGATCCTCTACAATGAGTACAACTTCGTCGCCGCATTCGCCGTCGCTTCGCTCCTCGCCGTCCTTGCCCTCATCACCCTCGTCCTCAAATCCGTCCTCGAATGGCGCTTCGCGGGTGAGCTCGCGCACGGCCGGGCACACTGATCGCCCCTCCACGGCGATCCGGGTCGAGAACGTCTCGAAGACGTTCGACACGGCGGCGGTGCTGCACGACCTGTCGCTGGACGTGCGGGCGGGCGAGCTGATCGGGCTCCTCGGCCCGTCGGGCTCGGGCAAGACGACGCTGCTGCGGATCATCGCCGGGCTCGACGCGCCGGACCGGGGCCGGATCCTGTTCGGCGGCGACGACGCCACCGGCCTGCCGGTGCAGGAGCGGGCCGTGGGCTTCGTGTTCCAGCACTACGCCCTGTTCAAGCACATGAGCGTGGCCGACAACATCGCCTACGGGCTGAACGCGCGGCGCCGCGCCGACCGGCCGGCCAAGGCCGAGATCAAGCGCCGGGTCGGCGACCTGCTCGACCTGATCCGCCTCTCCGGGTTCGGCGACCGCTACCCGTCGCAGCTCTCCGGCGGCCAGCGGCAGCGGGTGGCGCTCGCCCGGGCCCTCGCGGTCGAGCCGCGGGTTCTCCTGCTGGACGAGCCGTTCGGCGCGCTCGACGCCCAGGTCCGCAAGGACCTGCGCCGCTGGCTGCGCGAGATCCACGACCGCACCGGCCAGACCACGATCTTCGTGACCCACGACCAGGACGAGGCCCTGGAACTGTCCGACCGCGTGGCCGTGCTCGATCGCGGCCGCCTGGAGCAGGTCGGCACGCCCGACGAGGTGCAGGAGAACCCGGCCTCCGCCACCGTGATGAAGTTCCTGGGCGATTCCGTCGAAGTGGAGGCGATCGCCGAGGGCGGCCGGGTGCTGGTCCGGGGCCGGGAGACGCCGGTCGCCGCGCCCACCAGCCTGTTCGGCCCGGTCAAGCTCTACGTCCGGCCCTGGCAGCTGCAGCTCGCCGAGCCCGAGGCCGCGCACCTGTCGGGCACCGTGCGCAGCTCGTACCGGACGCAGGGCCGCCAGCGGATCGAGGTGGCCGACGCCGAGGGGCGCGTCCTCGCCGTGGAGGATTTCGACGGCGTGCGCTACCCGGCCGGCCACCCGGTCGGCCTGCGGATCAACGGCGGGCACGTGTTCGGGTGAGGCTCGCCAGCGGCCGCGCGGCACCCTAGGCTCCCGACCATGACCGTACCGAGTCGCGAACCCGCCTCCGACGTCCTGGCCGCCATCGGCCAGACGCCGCTGATCCGCCTGCGCCGCGCCTCCGAGGAGACCGGCTGCACCATCTACGGCAAGGCGGAGTTCCTGAATCCCGGCCTGTCGGTGAAGGACCGGGCGGCGCTCTCGATCGTGCGGGACGCGGAGGCGCGGGGCCTGATCCGCCCGGGCGGCACGATCGTCGAGGGCACCGCCGGCAACACCGGCATCGGTCTCGCCCTGGTGGCCTCGGTGCGCGGCTACCGGACGCTGATCGTCATCCCGGTCACCCAGTCCGAGGAGAAGAAGCAGACCCTGCGGCTCGCGGGCGCCCGGCTGGTGGAAGTGCCGGCGGTGCCCTTCGCCAACCCGAACAACTACGTCCACGTGGCCCGGCGGCTCGCGGAGAAGCTCGCCGCCACGGAGCCGGCGGGCGCCTTCTTCGCCGACCAGTTCGACAACGTCGCCAATCGGCAGGCCCATGTCGACGGCACCGGCCCGGAGATCTGGGCGCAGACCGGCGGCCGGGTCGACGGCTTCGTCTGCGCGGCCGGCACCGGCGGCACGCTGGCCGGCACCGCCGAGGCCCTGCGCGCCCGCAACCCGCAGGTGCGGATCGCGCTGTCGGATCCGGAGGGCTCGGCCCTCTACGCCCACTACACGACCGGCACCCTGAAGGCCGAGGGCTCCTCGATCACCGAGGGGATCGGCCAGGGGCGGATCACCCGCAACCTCGAGGGCTTCACCCCCGACCGCGCCTTCCGGATCCCGGACCGCGAAGCCCTCGACATCGTCTTCGGGCTGATGCGGGAGGAGGGGCTGTCGCTGGGCGGCTCGTCGGGCATCAACGTCGCCGGGGCGATCCGGCTGGCCCGGGACCTCGGGCCCGGTCACACCATCGTGACGATCCTCTGCGACGGGGCGGCCCGCTACGCCTCGAAGCTGTTCAACCCGGACTTCCTCACCGAGCGCGACCTGCCGGTTCCGGGCTGGCTCGACGCGCCGGCGGATGCTCTTCCCGACTGGCACGCCTGAGGCCGGGGTCTCATCCGGAATTTTCCTCACAAAAGCGTGGCTTGGCGTTGAACGGAACGGAATGTCGCAGCGTTTGAACGGTCACGCTCGCACCAGCGCGACCGTCCGGAGAACGCGACCGATGTCCCTCGTCACCATCCTGCTCATCATCCTGATCATCCTGGCCTTCGGCGGCGGCGGCTTCCTCGGCGGCGGCGCGTATCGCGGCCCCGGCTTCGGCCTGGGCGGCATCCTGCTCATCGTGCTGATCGTGCTCCTGGTCACCGGGCGGCTCTGAGCGGCGGCCCGTCGCCTGGGCGGACGGCTCGTCCGCCCAGGCTCGTGAACGCCGGCGGATCCCGCGCGAGCGACAGGGGATCCGCCGCGCGACCCCCATCTCAGCGGCAGGTGATCCCCACCACGGCGGGCGCGACCCCGCCGGGCCCGCCACCCGAGTGCGGCGCCGCCGCGGCGATGCCCTGGGCGGCGAGGAAGGCGGAGATCGCCCGCGCCGAAACGACCGGCAGGCGTGCCGGCGGCACCACCCCGGCGACCCGGCGCGGCGCCGCGGGATAGCGGGCGACGAGACCGACGAGGGCCCCCGACCGGTCCAGCACCGGCGCGCCGCCGGAACCCGGCTGGAGCGCCGCGATCACGTCGCCGCCCCGCGCCTCACCGGGAGCGGCCTGGACCCCGTCCGCACCCGGCGCCAGGGCGATCACGCTCTCCTCGGCGCCGACGGGCTCGGCCCGGAGCGCGGGCCGGAGCGGTGCGGGGGCGCCGGGCACGTCGAGGAGGGCGAGGCCGGCCGGATCGGTGGCGAGCACCCGCGCCGGCGTCGCGCCGATACGGGGCTGCGCGCAGCCCTCCAGCACGGCGGCGGCGGTCAGCACGCGTCCCGGCGCCACCGCGAGACCCGCGCCCGAGGCCGGCGCGGGGGACAGGCTCGCCGGCCTCAGCGGCGCGGCCTGTGGCTGGGGCGCCGGGTGGGCGGCGACGCGGGCCGCCGGTGCCGGACCCGGGCTCGGGGGTAGCTGCGCGGCCGGCGCCGCGGCGGGATCGGGAAACGGCACGAAGGCGTTCGCCACGGCGATCACGAGCCGGTCGACCTCCGGCGCCAGGGCGCGATCGTAGCCGAGCAGGAACCCCCGCACGCCCTCCGGTCCGGACGCGTAGCGGATGTAGGACAGTCCCGGCCCGGTCTCGGCGGTGACCACCACGGTGTCCGGCCGCCGCAGCTTGTAGGTCACCTTGCGGCCGGGGAGCGGCGCGGTCGCCTTCTCGAACAGCGCGTCGAGGCTCTCGGCCCCCGGCGGGAAGGCGCGGGATTCCAGGGTGACGCGGCCGTCCTGGCTCTGCCAGCGGGTTCCGGAGGGCAGGGCGGTCCGTCTCGCCAGGAGTCTCTCGGGCACGCCCATCACGGCGCCGGTCCCGGGATCGACCGCGACGCGGAAGCGCGCCGCGTTCCGCGCCGCCGCACCGGCGGCCAGCAGCGCCGCCCGGCCGCGCGGATCGAGGGGGTCGGCCCCGCCGGTCCGGGCGCCGTAGGCGGTGAGCGCCTCGAAGGTCCGGCGCCCGAAGGCCCCCGACACGACGGCGTTGAAGTCGCCGGTCCAGACCAGGGCGTCCTGGACGGCCTTGCGGTCGGCCTCCGGCAGGGCCTCGAAGCCCGCCCGCATCGCCTCGAAGACGGGGTCGGCCGGCGCGCCGGCCGCCGGCGCGGATCTGGGGGCGGCCCGGGCGGGCGCCGGCCGGTCCTGGGCCCCGACAGGCCCGGTGCCGAGGGCGATCAGGAGCGCGAGGGCCGTCGCGCGCCGGGCGCGGCCGCGCAGGGTATCCGGGTTCCGACACCGCGACGCGTCACCCGAATCCATGCCCGCCCTCCGACACTCTCTGCCCCGCGTCGTCCCGATCCTGGCAGAGGCCGCCGCGACAGGCCAGATCAATCCGGTCCCGGCTCGGTCCCGGCCCGATCCCGGCAGCCGTGCGTCCGGCGCCGCGATGCGCTACAGGGCGGATGTCCGGCCCTGGGCGGCGGCCGGATCCCGGATCGGTCGTCCGGCCACGCGATGCCGCCACGGTTCGACGCGGAGCCCGGCATGAGCGACACGAACAACACCTTCAAGAAGGCGCCGAAGCGTAAGGCCGCCAAGGGCAAGAGCATCAGCGTCTCGCCGGAGATGCGGCAGGCCTACGCCGACCTGATCCAGGAGCGCGCCGAGAAGCAGGAGGCCTACGGCCGCCACCTGCCGCAGGACGAGACGCGGCGGCGGTAGCGCAGCCGGGAGAAGCGCCGCCCCGCATCGGCCTCAGCGCTTGCGCACGAACTCGGTGCGCAGCACGAGGCCCTTGATGGTGTCGTGGCGGCAGTCGATCTCCTCCGGATCGTCCGTGAGCCGGATCGAACGGATGACCGTACCCTGCTTCAGGGTCTGGTTCGCGCCCTTGACCTTGAGGTCCTTGATCAGCGTGACCGAATCGCCGTCGGCCAGGACGTTGCCGGCCGCGTCGCGGACGGCTCTCGCCTCGGCGGGCGCGGCCGCGGATCCGGGCGGGAGCCACTCGCCCGTCGCCTCGTCGTAGACGTAAGCCTCGTCGTCGCCGCTCAAAACCGTGCCCCCTGTCCGGATCGGGGCCGGGTCCTGTGAGGATCGCGTGGGCCCGTCATCAGCGCCCCGGCACACCGAATCGGTCGCCGAGTCGGCGCGGGACGCCGCGAGCCTAGCCGATCGGGCCGGCCCCGCGCGAGAGCGGGAACCGGCCCGACGGAGCGCCTTACCGCTTCAGCGGACCGGCCTCGATCACGTCCTCGACCGTGCGCAGGCCGGCGCGCGGGGAGTTGACGAGGCAGGCCATGTTGCCCGGCGGGTGCTGGTTCTTCCACATCTTGGTGTGGGCCTGGGGGATCTTGTCCCAGGGGAAGACCTCGCTCATGCACGGGTCGATCCGCCGGTCGAGCACGAACTGGTTCGCCGACGAGGCCTGCTTGAGGTGGGCGAAGTGCGAGCCCTGGATGCGCTTCTGCCGCATCCAGACGTAGCGGGCGTCGAAGGTGATGTTGAAGCCGGTCGTGCCGGCGCAGAACACCACCATGCCGCCGCGCTTCACCACCAGCGCCGAGACCGGGAAGGTCGCCTCGCCCGGATGCTCGAACACGATGTCGACGTCCTGCTTGCCGGTGATGTCCCAGATCGCCTTGCCGAACTTCCGGGCCTCCTTGGTCCAGGCGTGGAACTCGGGGCTGTTGACCTTGGGGAGCTGGCCCCAGCAGTCGAAGTCCTTGCGGTTGATGACGCCCTTGGCGCCGAGGCTCATCACGTAGTCGCGCTTCGACTCGTCCGAGATCACCGCGATGGCGTTGGCGCCCGAGGCCGCGCAGAGCTGCACGCCGAACACGCCGAGGCCGCCGGAGGCACCCCAGATCAGCACGTTCTGGCCCGGCTTCACCGTGTGCGGGGCGTGGCCGAACAGCATACGGTAGGCGGTGGCGAGCGTCAGCGTGTAGCAGGCGGCCTCCTCCCAGGTGAGGTGCTTCGGCCGGACCATGAGCTGGCGGGACTGCACCCGGCAGAACTGCGCGAACGAGCCGTCGCCGGTCTCGTAGCCCCAGATCCGCTGCGAGGGCGAGAACATCGGGTCGCCGCCGTTGCACTCCTCGTCGTCGCCGTCGTCGCGGTTGCAGTGGACGATGACCTCGTCGCCGACCTTCCAGCGCTTCACCTTGGAGCCGACCTTCCAGACGATGCCGGAGGCGTCGGAGCCCGCGATGTGGTACTCGCCCTTGTGGACGTCGAAGGGCGAGATCGGCTCGCCGAGGCCGGCCCAGACGCCGTTGTAGTTGACGCCCGCCGCCATGACGTAGACCAGCACCTCGTCGTCGCCGATCTCCCAGACCGGCAGCACCTCGAGCTGGTGGGACTGTTCCGGGGGTCCGTGCCGCTCGCGCCGGATCGCCCAGGCATACATCTTGGCCGGCACATGACCCAGCGGCGGGATCTCACCCATCTCGTAGAGGTCCTTGACCTCCCCGCCCGTCGGACTGATCGCAGCGCTCGCCGCCATCTCGCTCTCCTCTCGTCCCGCGTGTTTCTCACGGCCGCGGTTCTCCATCGCGCTATACCGGCGATGCCGGAGGCGTCCAAGTGGGCCGAAAGTCGAAAGCCGACGGTTTCCGACATGAAAAAAGCGCGAGCACAGGGCGCGCGACCACGTATTCAAAATCGGCTTTCCGGCAGACCAAGTATTATTCGGCGCCGGCCTCGGTCGCCCCGGACCCGAGACCTTGCCCGACTCCACCGCCGCGCGCCCGAGCTGCTCCGGGCCGTCCGGCGAGCACATGCACCTCTAAGTCATTGGTTCGACTTGCTCTCTCGCGCCCGAACAGCGGCAAGTCCCGCGAAGAACAGTTCAGGTGGACATTATACCAGCACTGATAAAGCGGATCGGGATCGTCGCGCGGCACCGTCCGGACCGCGGGTGCGGGCGGCGCGCGGGCGGCGGCGCGCCGCGGCGCCTTCAAATCCCGCTGTTCCGGCGAGCAAGTTTTTTCATGAGCCGCGGATGCCCGCGCGGGCGTCTTGCACTTCCGTCCCGGATGACGCGTGCTCAAGCCTTCGCTACGGTGACCGCAAGGCCGCGCCCCGCGCGGATACAAAGATCACACGGAGGCGAGGAATGGGCGCGAGCGTCGCCGAGACCAGGAGCGACAAGTCGAGCCGCGACAAGCCCTGGATCATCCGCACCTACGCGGGGCACTCGACCGCGGCGGAGTCGAACAAGCTCTATCGGGGCAACCTCGCCAAGGGCCAGACCGGCCTGTCGGTTGCCTTCGACCTACCGACCCAGACCGGCTACGACCCCGACCACGAGTTGTCCCGCGGCGAGGTCGGCAAGGTCGGCGTCTCGATCGCGCATCTCGGCGACATGCGGACCCTGTTCAAGGACATCCCGCTCGCCCAGATGAACACCTCGATGACGATCAACGCCACGGCCCCGTGGCTGCTGGCGCTCTACCTCGCGGTGGCCGAGGAGCAGGGCGCGCCGATCGCCGCCCTCCAGGGCACGACCCAGAACGACATCATCAAGGAGTACCTGTCGCGCGGCACCTACGTGTTCCCGCCCGCGCCGTCCCTCCGGCTCACCAAGGACGTGATCCTGTTCACGACCAAGAACGTGCCGAAGTGGAACCCGATGAACGTCTGCTCCTACCACCTGCAGGAGGCGGGGGCGACGCCGGTCCAGGAGCTGTCCTACGCGCTCGCCATCGCCATCGCGGTGCTCGACACCGTGCGCGAGGACCCCGAGTTCGACGCCGCGAGCTTCCCCGAGGTGTTCGGCCGGATCTCGTTCTTCGTGAACGCGGGCCTGCGGTTCGTCACCGAGATCTGCAAGATGCGGGCGTTCTCGGAGCTCTGGGACGAGATCGCCCGCGAGCGCTACGGCATCGACGATCCGAAGAAGCGCATCTTCCGGTACGGCGTGCAGGTGAACTCCCTGGGGCTCACCGAGCAGCAGCCCGAGAACAACGTCCACCGCATCCTGATCGAGATGCTGGCGGTGACGCTGTCCAAGCGCGCCCGCGCCCGCGCGGTGCAGCTCCCGGCCTGGAACGAGGCGCTCGGCCTGCCGCGGCCCTGGGACCAGCAATGGTCCATGCGCATGCAGCAGATCCTGGCCTTCGAGACCGACCTCCTCGAATACGACGACATCTTCGACGGCAGCCACGTGATCGAGGCCAAGGTCGAGGAGCTGAAGGCGCAGACCCGCGCCGAGCTGGAGCGGATCGGCGGCATCGGCGGCGCGGTCGCGGCGGTGGAAACCGGGGCGCTCAAGCGCGCGCTGGTGGAGTCGAACGCGCGCCGGATCTCGGCGATCGAGGCCGGCGATCAGATCGTGGTCGGCGTCAACAAGTGGCAGCAGGGCGAGCCGTCGCCGCTCACGGCCGGGGAGGGGGCGATCTTCTCCGTCTCCGAGACCGTCGAGATGGAGGCGCAGAGCCGGATCCGCGAGTGGCGCGGCCGCCGCGACGAGAACGCCGTGGGCCAAGCCCTCGACGCCCTGGAGCAGGCGGCGCGCTCCGGCGCCAACATCATGCCGCCCTCGATCGAGGCGGCCAGGGCCGGCGTCACGACCGGCGAGTGGGGCGCGCGCCTGCGCGCGGTGTTCGGCGAGTACCGGGCGCCCACCGGCGTCACCATGGAGACGGTCTCCAGCGGCGCGGCCGAGGAGGCCAAGCTCCTGATCGCCGATCTCGGCGAGCGGCTCGGCGAGACGCCGAAGCTCGTGGTCGGCAAGCCCGGCCTCGACGGCCACTCCAACGGCGCCGAGCAGATCGCGCTCCGTGCCCGCGACGTCGGCTTCGACGTCACCTACGACGGCATCCGCCAGACGCCGGCCGAGATCGTCGCGAAGGCCAAGGAGACCGGCGCCCACGTGGTCGGCCTGTCGATCCTGTCCGGCTCCCACGTGCCGCTGGTGCGGGAGGTCCGCGCCAAGATGCGCGAGGCCGGGCTCGACCACATCCCGGTGGTGGTCGGCGGCATCATCTCGCCGGAGGACGAGCTGGTCCTCAAGAACATGGGCGTGCGCGCCGTCTACACGCCGAAGGACTACGCCATCGACCAGATCATGGTCGGGCTCGCCAAGGTCGTGGAGAAGGGTCTGGATCGACGGGACGGCCCGGCGGATCCGCCGCGCGCCGAGGCCCAGGTCTACTAGCGGACCGTTCCTGCCCGGATGTCGGCCGGTCCGGGCAGGATCCAAACAACTTTAACGTTTATCGGACAAGCATGGGCTCCGATCCCAGATACGGGATCGGGGACCAATACCTATGCGCGCCGGCATCTCCATCGCGGCCAAGCTCGGCCTGTGTCTCGCGGCCCTGGTGCTGCTGATCGCCGCCACGAGCGGCCTCTCGCTGGCCGAGCTCGGCCGCATCGAGTCCGCCGCCGCGCAGCTGCGCGACACGCGCATCCCGGCCACCGACGCCCTCGGCCGGATCGGCATCAACTTCATGCGGCAGCGGGTCAACGCCGTCCGCCTGATTACCGCCGACACGCCGGCGCTGCGCGCCGAGGTCGCCGACCAGATCGCCAAGCGCGACGCACTGCTCGCCGCCCAGTACGCCCGGTACGAGGCCCTGCCGCTGACCCAGCCCGAGCGCGAGGCCTACGCGGTGTTCCGCCAGCACGTGGCCACCTACGCCGAGCAGCAACGGGAAGCGGTGGCCAAGGCCGAGGGCGGCGACGTCGCCGGCGGCCAGCGGATCTACAACACGACCATGTCGCAGAGCATCGGCGCCATCATGGCCGACTGGGAGAAGCTCGTCGCTCTGAACGGCGACGGCTCGCAGGCGAGCGGCACGCTGATCGCGCAGACCTACGACGCCGCCAAGCGGAACGTGCTGGCGCTCGCCGGCCTCGCCCTGCTGGTGGCGCTCGGGGCCTTCGTGCTGGTGACCCGCGGCGTCAGCGGGCCGCTCCGCAAGATCGCCGCCGTCACGCAGCGCCTCGCGGCGGGCGACGCCGAGGTGGCGATCTCCGGGCAGGAGCGCCGCGACGAGATCGGGGCGCTCGCGGGCTCCGTGGTGGTGTTCCGCGACAACCTCGTCCGCGCGCGCGCCCTGGAGGCCGAGACGGCGCTGGCCCGCGCCGATGCCGAGACGCAGCGCCGGGCCGCGACCCGGGCCATGGCCGACGCCTTCGAGCAGGCGGTGGGCGGCATCGTCGGCGGCGTGTCGGCGGCCGCGACCGAGCTGGAGGCCACCGCCCGGACCCTGACCGGCAGCGCGACCGAGGCCGCCGGACAGTCCGGCACCGTCGCGGGTGCGGCGAGCGACGCCGCCGCCAACGTCAACACCGTCGCGGCCGCCGCCGAGGAGCTCGGCTCCTCGGTGCAGGAGATCGGCCGGCAGGTCAGCAGCTCGGCGGAGCTCGCGCGGGTCGCGGTCGACGAGGCGACCAACACGGTGGCGCTGGTCCAGGACCTGAGCGGCGCGGCCGCGAAGGTCGGCGACGTGGTGGCGCTGATCTCCGGGATCGCCGCCCAGACCAACCTGCTGGCGCTCAACGCCACGATCGAGGCGGCGCGCGCCGGCGCCGCGGGCCGCGGCTTCGCGGTGGTGGCCTCGGAGGTCAAGGCGCTCGCCGAGCAGACCGCCCGGGCCACCGAGGAGATCACCGGCCAGATCGGCCGGATCCAGTCCTCCACCGGGCAGGCGGCGTCGGCGATCGACGGGATCGGCCGGCGCATCCGCGAGATCGACGGCGTGGCCTCCAGCATCGCGGCCGCCGTGGAGCAGCAGGGCGCGGCCACGCAGGAGATCGTCCGCAACGTCGCCGAGGCGGCCGCCGGCACCGGCGCGGTCACCGGCACCATCGCGAGCCTCGCCCAGTCCGCCGAGGAGACCGGCGCCGCCGCCGCCCAGGTGCTCGGGGCCGCGAGTGAGATGTCGCGCCAGTCCGAGCATCTCGGGGCCGAGGTCGCGCGCTTCCTCGCCACGGTGCGGGCGGCGTAGCCCCTCTCACGGTCGGGCGGCGGATCGCGTAGGACGGCGCCATGCCGCCCGATTTGCCGCCCGACGCGCCGCCCGCCCTGTCCGCCCTGCCGTCCGCCCTGACCGCGATCCTGCTCCTGGCGGTGCCCCTCGCCGCCGCGCTCTCGGCGGGCCTGATCCTGCGCCTGCGCCCGCTGCTGCAGCGCTACGCCCTGGCCCGGCCGAATGCCCGCTCCAGCCACACCGTGCCGACCCCCCAGGGGGGCGGCATCGCCGTGGTGACGGCGCTGGTCACGATCTGGGGCCTGCTGATCGCGGCGCCGGAGATCGGCGGCCGGCCGGACTGGATCTGGCTCGCCGGTGGCGCCCTGGCCCTGGCTCTCCTCGGCGCCGTGGACGACGTCCGGCCGCTGCCGGCCGCCCTGCGGCTCGCCGTGCAGGCCGTCGTGGTCGGCCTGCTGGTCTGGCACCTCGACGGGCGCCTGCTGCCCGGCCTGCCGCTCTGGCTGGAGCGCGGTCTCGCGCTGCTGGCCGGCCTGTGGTTCGTCAACCTGACGAACTTCATGGACGGGCTCGACTGGATGACGGTGGCCGAGATCGTCCCGGTGGCGGGCGCGCTCCTGCTCATCGGCCTCGCCGGGCACCTGCCGCCGCTGCCGACCCTGGTGGCGGCGAGCCTGCTGGGCGCGGTGCTGGGCTTCGCACCGTTCAACCGGCCGGTCGCGCGGCTCTTCCTCGGGGATGTCGGCTCGCTGCCGGTCGGGCTCGTCACCGCGTGGCTGCTGTGCCAGCTCGCCCTGGCGGGCGGACTCGCCGCCGCCCTGCTGCTGCCGCTCGTCTACCTCGCCGATTCCAGCCTGACTCTCGCTGCGCGGGCGGCGCGGGGCGAGCGGGTCTGGGAGGCCCATCGCGGGCACTATTACCAGCGGGCCACCGTCAACGGGCTGTCCGTGCCCGGCGTGGTCGGACGGGTGTTCGCGGCCAATCTCGCCCTGGCGGCGCTCGCCGCCGCGACCTTGTTTTGGCCGTCCTGGCCGGTCACGCTCGCCGCATCGGTCGCCGGGCTCGCCCTGGTCGCCGCCCTGCTCCGCCGCTTCGCCCGCGCCCCGGCGCCGGCCCCAGCCGAAGGTGCCGCCCAGCCGTGACAGAGGCCGCCCAGCCGTGACCGGACTCATCGCGCTCACCGGGGCGACCGGGTTCATCGGCCGCCACCTGCTCGCCGACCTCACCGCGCGCGGCTACCGGGTCCGCGTGCTGCTGCGCCGGCCCACGACCGTGCCGGAGGGCGCGGCGAGCGCGGTCGTCGGCGACCTGACCCGCCCGATCAACATGGCGGCGGCCCTCAGCGGCGTCGACGCGGTGGTGCACTCGGCCGGCCTCGCCCATGCTATGTCGGGGGCACCGGAGGACGACTACCGCACGCTCAACACCGAGGCGACGCGCCGGCTGGCGGAGGCCGCGGCGCGCGCGAAGGTGCGCCGCTTCGTGTTCCTGTCGTCGATCCGCGCGCAGGTCGGGGCGAGCGCGCCGGGCGTGGTCGGGGAGGGCGATCCGCCCCGGCCCACCGACGCCTACGGCCGCTCCAAGCTCGAGGCCGAGGCGGCGCTCGCCGAGACCGGCCTGGACTGGGTCGCGCTGCGCCCGGTCCTCGTCTACGGCGCCGGCGTGAAGGGCAACATGGCCGCGCTCCTGCGGCTGGCGCGCAGTCCCTACCCGCTGCCGCTGGGCGGCCTCGCGGCGCGGCGCTCGCTGATCTCGCTGGAGAGCCTGTCGGGTGCCGTGGACGCGGTGCTGGCGGCGCCCGCCCCCCTGAACCGCGCCCTCGTCGCGGCCGACCCGGACCCGCTCAGCCTGCCCGAGATGATCGCGTCCCTCCGCCATGGCCTCGGCCGCGGCCCGGGCCTCGTCCCGGTCCCGGCCGGGCTCCTCCGGCTGGCCTGCCGGCTGACCGGCCGGGACGCGCAGTTCGCCCGCGTCGCCGAGGGTCTCGTCGCCCGCGCCGACGGGCTCGCGTCCCTCGGCTGGCGGCCGGCCGGGCCGACCCGCGACGGGCTCGCCCGGCTGGCCCGCGACGGCGGCTGAACGCAGGGCTGCCTCAGCGGCCCGCGTAGATGTCGGTGATCTTGCCGAGCAGCGACAGGGCGTCCGCCTTCGAGCGCTGGAACGCGTTGCGGCCCACGATCGAGCCGAATCCGCCGCCCGCCTGGATGGCGCGGATCTCGTCGAGGAAGCTGGCCTCCTCGGCCTGGGCGCCGCCGGAGAAGATCACGATCCGCCGGCCGTTGAAGGCGCACTGCACCACGTGGCGGACGCGCTCGGCCGCCGTGCCGATCGGGATGCCGGTCGATTCGTAGACCTTCTTCGCCGCCGGCTGCTCGATATGGGCCGAGGGCAGCTTCACCTTGATGATGTGGGCGCCGAGCTGCGCGGCGATCTGGGCCGCGTAGCCGATCACGTCGATGGCGGTCTCGCCCTCCTTCGACAGGGCCGAGCCGCGGGCGTAGGACCAGATCACCACGACGAGGCCGACGCTCTTGGCCTCCTCGGCGATCGCGCGGATCTGCCCGTACATGGCGTTGCGGTGTGCGGATCCCGGGTAGATCGTGAAGCCGATGGCGCAGGCGCCGAGCCGCAGGGCGTCGGCCACCGAGCCGGTGATCGCCTGCTCGGGATCCTCCTCGTCGGCCAGGAGGTCGTGATCGTTGAGCTTCAGGATGAGCGGGATGCGCCCGGCATAGTCGCGCGCGCCCGCCTCCAGGAAGCCGAGCGGCGCCGCGTAGGCGTTGCACCCCGCCGCCAGGGCCAGCTCGAAATGGTAGTGCGGGTCGTAGGCCGGCGGGTTTGGGCCGAAGCTGCGGGCGGGCCCGTGCTCGAAGCCCTGGTCGACGGGCAGGATCAGCATCTTGCCGGTGCCGCCGAGCTTGCCGTGCTCCAGCATCCGGGCGAGGTTGGTGAGGGTCCCGGGGCTGTCGGCCCCGTACCACGACAGGATCTCGGTGACGCGGGCGGATCGGTCCATCGGGCAGCCTCCTGGCCAGAGACCGTCGCGCCGCGGATCAGGCCGCGGGCCGTGCTGCGGACGGCTCCCGGTCGGAACGGTGCGGGCAAAGCCGCGGTTCCCGCACGCGGTGCTTTCGGCTAACCGGGCGGGAGCGGGCGCCGCCCGGTCCGGTCGCGCGCGCCCGGACCGGCAGCCCCGAGACCGGCCCACGAGACGCGTCAGAGGTTCGCTCATGCGCAGGCTGATCCTGCTGCGGCACGCCAAGTCCGACCGTCCGCCGGGCGTGGCGGACCACGAGCGCCCGCTCAACGCGCGCGGGAAACGGGCTGCCCCGGCGGTGGGCGCCCACCTCGCGCGGGAGGGCCTATGTCCGGACCTCGCCCTGGTCTCCACCGCCGCGCGGACCCGCGAGACCTGGGCCGCGATGGAGGCGGCCCTCGGCAGCCCCGAGACGCGCTGGCATTCCGAGATCTACGAGGCGCCGGCGGACCGGATCCTCGGGGTGATCCGGCAGGCGCCCGACGCGGCCACCACGCTGATCGTCGTCGGCCACAATCCGGGCCTCGGCGACCTCGCCGCAATCCTCGCGGGCTCGGGACCGCGGGCGGCCCGGGACCGGCTGGCCCTGGAATTCCCGACCGCGGCCTTCGTGGTGATCGACTTTGACGGCGACCGCTGGGCGGAGATCGCGCCGGACCGCGGGCACCTCGACCGGTACGTGCGCCCGCGGGACATCGACCCGGATCTCGGCGGCTGACGCCTCAGGCGACCGGCACCGCCACGGCGTGCGCCTCGACCTCCGCGTGGGTCGGCAGGGGCGAGCCCGGCACGAAGGCCTCGAAGGCCGCCCAGAAATCCTGCCGGATCGCGTCGCGCTCGGTCAGGATCTCATGCCGGGAATCCGGCAGGACCAGGATATGGCCGGCCTTCAGCCGGGCGGCGAAGCGCTCGGTTTCCGCCGTGCCGCAGACCGGGTCGGCGCCCGCCGCGACGATCAGGGTCGGCAGCCCGATCCGCGGCGCCGCCCGCGGGTCGCGCAGCCGCGCCATCGCGCGGAACGCCTCCGCGAGCCACGCGATCGTCGGGTCGCCGACCGCGCCGGCGCCGACCTGCCGCGCCGCCGCGGCGTTGCGGGCGTAGCGGATGGGATCGCGCGACAGGCGGTTGCCGGCGTACGGGTTGGTGGCGATCGAGACCGGCTTGCCGAACGGGATGTAGCGGCTCCCGAGGCCGAGCCGCTGCAGGCCCCGCGACAGGATCGCGGCGCCGGCCGGCCAGCGGACCATCCGGATCGAAAGCATCGGCGCCAGGGTCACCAGCCGCCGGAACGGCAGCGCGCCGTCGAGGGCCGCGAGGAGCGCGACGCATCCGCCCATGGAATGCGCGAGGCCGACATGGGGCTCCGGCATCAGCGGCACCAGGATCGTCTCGGCCACCGCCCGCAGGTCGAGCCGGTAATCGTCGAACCGGGCGACGTGGCCCTTGTGGGGGTCGTCGACCCGGCGGTCCGATTCGCCCTGGCCGCGCCAGTCGAACGCCACGACGGCGAAGCCCCGGGCGCGCAGCTCGTGGATCGTCTCGTAGTACTTCTCGATGAACTCGGCCCGGCCCTGGAGCAGGCAGACCGTGCCCCGGCAGGTGCGCGCCGTGGTCTGCCAGTAGGCCGCCCGCAGGGTGCAGTCGTCGCGCGTGCCGACGGCGATCAGCGTGCCGCCCGGCGGGACCGGGTTGTCGGGCGTGCTGCGCAGCGTCAGGAGCGGCGGCTCGCGCCCGGTGTCACCGTCGAAGCGTCTCACTGGCCTCACCTCAGCGCCTCCGCGCATCGTCCGATACACGCCCGGATGCACTCTGCGACCGTAGCGAAAAAATCTCGTTTCCGACCCTCGCCGGGGGTCTTGAAGCGCGATTTTCCCCCTCCGATATCTCGTCTGTGCCGGCCGTCAGGCGGCACGAGAGACGGGTCCGGCCCATCGGGCGGACCGGAATTGCATGTTGCTCAGACGAGGATATGTCATGCGTCAGTTCGATCTCGCTCCCCTGTACCGCTCCACCGTCGGCTTCGACCGCCTGTTCTCCGCCCTCGACCAGTTCGCGAGCGCCGAGGCGGCCCCGACCTACCCGCCCTACAACATCGAGCGGACCGGCGAGAACGCCTACCGCATCACCGTCGCGGTCGCCGGCTTCACCGAGTCCGACCTGTCGATCGAGGTGCGGGAGAACGCGCTCACGCTGAAGGGCGAGCGCAAGGCCGAGGGCAGGGCGGAGTTCCTGCACCAGGGCATCGCGGCCCGCGCCTTCGAGCGGCGGTTCCAGCTCGCCGACCACGTCCAGGTGACGGGTGCGGCGCTCGAGAACGGCCTCCTCCACATCGACCTCGTCCGCGAGGTTCCGGAGGCGAAGAAGCCCCGTCGCATCGAGATCGCCTCGGCGGTGCGCCCCAGCGCCCCGGTGATCGAGGGCGACGTCCGCAAGGACGCGGTCCAGCAGGCCGCCTGACCCCGCCCCGCGCGGGAACCGTCGGGTCCACATCAGGTACCGATCAGGTTGTTGGAGCGCCCCGGCCCCGGCCGGGGCGCTTTCTCGTGGCGGCTGTCATAATGGCGTGTGGCCGTCGTGCTCTCTGTCGGATTCGACGGTGCACGGATGCGCACCCGGAGTGAACCCGACGATGGTCGCCAATCTCGCCCGCGGAGCCTACAGCGCGCTCGGAGCCGGCTGGCACAGGGGCGTGCAGTGGGGCGTCGGCGCGCCGATCGCCAAGCTGCGCCGCCGGTCGGTCCCGCTGCCGGGCGTCGAGGGCGTGGGCGGAATCGACGACGTGCTCTCGGCCGAGCGGGCGATCCGCCTGCCCGAGCCGTTCGAGGGTCGCAGCCTCGGCCGCATCGGCAGCCTCGAGGTCCGGCTGGCGACGCGGAAATCGGAGATCCGGCGGGCCCAGCGGCTGCGCTACAAGGTCTTCTACGAGGAGATGTCGGCGGTGCCCTCCGGGCTCGCCGCCCTGTCCCGGCGCGACGTCGACGGCTACGACGCGGTCTGCGACCACCTCCTCGTCCTCGACCACGCGGCGCCGCGGCGGAAGAAGCCCTTCGTCGAGCCGCGCCCGAAGGTCGTCGGCACCTACCGGCTGCTGCGCGGCGAGGTGGCCGAGCGGCATACCGGCTTCTACTCGGAGAGCGAGTACGACCTCGCGCCGCTTCTCGCCGCGCAGGGGCATCGGCGGCTCCTCGAGCTCGGCCGCTCCTGCGTGCTCAAGCCCTACCGGAGCAAGCGGACCGTCGAGCTGCTGTGGCAGGGGATCTACGCCTACGTCCTGCACCACCGGATCGACGCGCTGATCGGCTGCGCGAGCCTGGAGGGCACCGACCCGGACCGGCTGGCTCTACCGCTCGCCTTCCTGCACCACCATGCCCGCGCGCCGGAGGGCTGGCGGGCCCGGGCGCTGCCGGAGCGGGCGGTGGCGATGGACCGGATGCCGCGCGAGGCGGTGGACGCCAAGGCCGCCCTGCAGGCGCTGCCGCCCCTGATCAAGGGCTACCTGCGCCTCGGCGCCACCTTCGGCGACGGCGCGGTGATCGACCGCCAGTTCGGAACGACGGACGTGTTCGTCGCGCTGCCGGTCGAGGTGATCGGGGCGCGCTACCGGGGCCATTTCGCGCCGGCCGGGTAAGAGCGCGGGCCCTCGGAGGCGGGAGCCCGCACCGTCCTCGCGAGCGGAGCGGAGCGATCCAGCGTCCCGCGCTTCGCAGAATCGCGATGCCCTGGGTTGCCTCGCTCCGCGCGAGGACGACGGTGCGGCAGCCCCTCAGAGATCCCCCAGAGCCAGCTGACCCTGGTTGCGCGCCTTCGGCGGCGCGGCCTTGCGCTCCTTGGCTCGCCCGGAGGCGGGGCGCGCGGCGGCCGCCTTCCTGGGCTTCGGGTCGCCGCGCATCCGGGCCACCGCCTTGTCGCGGGCCACGGCCTCCGGGGCGTTCGGGTCGTCGCTCAGCCACTTGCCGCGCTTGATCACCTCGTTCACGCGGCCCTGGTTAACCCCGACCTTGAAGGCGATCTCCTGCTGGGTCATGCCCGTCGTGGCGTGCAGGTCCAGGATCGCCCGGGCGAGTTCCGGGGTCATCTTCTGTCCGGTCAGCCGCCGGGCGGGCTTCACCGTCCGGGTGGCGCGGTCGCGCTCGCGCAGGCGCTCCAGCAGCGCCAGCGCCATGTTCATGCCGTGCTCGCGCAGGGCCTCCTCGAATTCCTTCAGGGTCGCCATCGGCGCCATCCTCCGCCGGGCTCTCGGGCCGGGTGCTGGCCGGGGAACGTGCCGGGAACGAAGCGGTTGCGCAAGCCGATCTGGCGGGTGCCCTCCGCCGCGCCGGTGGATGACACCCGCCGTCCACCGGAAATGCGCGGCCCTGGCCTCCCTCCGGCGGCTCCGCTAGAGGGGGCCGGACCGTGACGGCCGCGGGCGCGCAGACGATGATCACCCCGATCCGCAGAATTGTCCCCGGCGAGGCGTCCGGCTCCCGGGCGCGGGGGCTGGAGGCCGCGGCGGTGCTGCTGTTCCCCGATCTGCCCTTCCCGTTCAGCGCGTTCGAGCGCCGGTTCACCGAGCGGCCTTTCGCGGACGGCAGGGCCGAGAACGTCAGCATCCACGGCGAGGCGGCCGAGCTGCGCGGCGCGGCCGGCACGCCGGAGGTGCAGGCGTCCCTGCGCCGGCTGCTGATCCGCGTCCCCGCCTTCACCCGGGACCCTCTCTCGGACCTCGTGATGCACGGCGCCATGGGCGGCCGCTACATGCTGGAGCAGACCGCCTACCTGCCGGTCGCCGCCCAGGCCGACCCGGACCTGATCCCGCAGCGCATCCTCGCGGCCAAGCTCGGCCGCGCCCTTCGCACCTGAGACAGGGACCGCACCGATGATCCTCGAAATCGCGCAGATTGAGATCAAGCCCGGCCTTGAGGCCGAGTTCGAGAAGGGCATCACCGAGGCCTCGGCGATCTTCAAGCAGGCTAAGGGCTGCCGGCACTTCGAGGTTCGGCGCTCGATCGAGCATCCGCAGCGCTACCGCCTGCTGATCCACTGGGACACGCTGGAGGCCCACACCAAGGACTTCACCGGCTCGCAGCCCTGGCAGGATTACCGCGCCCTGGTCTCCCACTGCTTCGCCGGCCCGGTCGCCGTCGAGCACGCCGAGCAGGTGCTGAAGGCGTTCTGAGCCTCGGCGCGAGGCCGGGCGGGGCCTACAGCGATCCGAAGCGTTGCGAGCCCGACCGCCGGTGCTAGGCTCCCGCGCGACGGGACCCGGAACGAATCATCGGGATTGCGGGTGGGGAACAGGCTGATGGCGCGGCTCGGACGGCTCGCGGGTGCCCTGGCGCTCCTCGGAGGAATCGCCAGCAATCCGGCCCTCGCCCAGACCTCGCCAGCCCTGTCCCCACCTGCGGCCCGCACCGCGCCCCGCCCGGCGACGGCTGTCGCCGCGCCGTTCGCCAGGACCTTCGTCCGGGCCGACCTCGCCAGCGCGGCGGTCCGCCTGGAGACCGCGCTGAAGGCGGAGGCCGGGGGCCCGCTGCGGCCCGCCGGCCAGTCCCGCGCGGCCGGGCTGGCCCTGCTCGCCGCCGACAAGCCCGACGAGGCGCTGGCGCCTTTGACCGCCGCGGTGGCGGCCGATCCCGCCGACGCGCGCAACTGGCAGGCCTATGCCCGGGGGGCCGCGGCGGCCCTGGGTGCCCTCGAGGACAACGACTACCAGGGCCGGTCGCGCCTGCGCGGGCGGGTGACGGCCGCCGCCTACCGCGCCTACGAGCGCGCCGGCACGGCGGCCGACGCCGCAGCCGCGCTGGCGGCGCTCGGCGCCGCCGAGGCCGAGCAGGAATCCTGGCGCCCGGCGCTCGACGCCTACGCGGCGAGCCTCGCCCTGGCCGAGACCGGTTCGGTCCGGGAGACCTACGAGACCGTGCGGGCGCAGCACGGCTTCCGCATCCTCGACTACAAGGTCGATTCCGACGCGGCCGCTCCCCGGGCCTGCTTCACCTTCTCGGAGGCGATCCGCCCCAAGACCGACTACGCCCCCTTCGTGGCCGTCTCCGGCAGCAGCGCGGCCGCCGTGACCGGGGAGGGCTCCCAGGTCTGCGTCGACGGACTCAAGCACGGCGGCCGCTACGCCATCGTGGTCCGCCAGGGCCTGCCCTCCGCGGTCGGCGAGAGCCTGCTCAAGGCCGCCGATTACGAGATCTACGTCCGCGACCGCGCCCCGCAGGTGCGCTTCACCGGGCGCAACTACGTCCTGCCGCGGACGGGCCAAGCGGGCGTGCCCCTGGTCTCGGTGAACGCGCCCAAGCTCGACGTCGAGGTTCTGCGGATCGGCGATCGCGGCCTGCTGCCGACCCTGCGGTCGGAGGACTTCCTGGGCCAGCTCAGCGGGTCCACCGCCCGGACGATCGCGTCTGAGAAGGGTCAGCGCGTCTGGAAGGGCACCCTCGACACCGCCAAGGCCGAGCTGAACCAGGAGGCCGTCACCGCCTTCCCGGTCCTTCAGGCCGTGGGCAAGCTCGAGCCCGGCCTCTACGTGATGCTGGCCCGCCCCTCCGGCACGGCCGCCTCCGACGAGGAGTACGACACCCAGGCGACCCAGTGGTTCGTGGTCTCCGACCTGGGGCTCACCGCCACTAAGGGCCGGGACGGGGTCACCGTGGTCCTGCGCTCGCTCGCCTCCGCGCAGGTGATGCCGGGCGCCGAGATCCGGCTGGTCGCCCGCAACAACGAGGTGCTGGGCACCCGGACCACGGACGCGCAGGGCCACGTCGCCTTCGATCCCGGGCTCGCCCGCGGGGAGGGCGGTCTGGCGCCGAGCCTCGTGGTCGCCCAGGCGGGCGGCGATTACGGCTTCCTCGACCTCAACCTCGGCGCCTTCGACCTCACCGACCGCGGCGTGAAGGGACGGCCCGAGACCGGCGGCCTCGACGCCTACCTGTTCCCGGAGCGCGGGGTCTACCGCACGGGCGAGACCGTCCAGCTCACCGCCCTGCTGCGCGACCCCCGCGGCGCCGCCGTGCCGGACCTGCCGCTGACCCTGGTGGTCAAGCGGCCGGACGGCGTCGAGTACCGGCGCGTCTCGGTGCCCGACCAGGGGCTCGGCGGCCGGGCCCTGCCGCTGCCGCTCCTGTCGGGGGCGATGCACGGCACGTGGCGGGTCTCCGCCTACACGGACCCGAAGGCGCCCGCGATCGGCGAGACCAGCTTCCTCGTGGAGGATTACGTCCCCGAGCGGCTGGAGGTGACCCTCAAGGCCCGGCAGGCGGCCCTGAACCGGGGCGAGGCCGCGCAGGTCGACGTCGCCGCCCGCTACCTCTACGGCGCCCCGGGCTCCGATCTCGACGTGTCGGGCAGTGTGACCGTGCAGGCGGCGGCCACCAGCGGCATCAAGGGACTGGAGACTTATTCCATCGGTCTCGACGACGAGGCCGTGGAGCCGACGACCCAGGAGTTGCAGGACCACGCCACCACGAACGCGCAGGGCGCCGCCACCGTCACGGTGCCGGTGCCCCAGGTCGCGGCGCCGCGGGCGCTGGAGGCGAAGATCACGCTGGCGGTCGGCGAGCCCGGAGGCCGGGCGCTGTCGCGCAGCCTGACCCTGCCGATCCTCCCGGCGAGCCCGGTCCTCGCCCTGCGCAAGGGCTTCACCGACCTCAAGGAGGGCGGGATCGCCGGCTTCGACGTGGTGTTCGCGCGCCCCGACGGGGCGCTCGTTGCCCGGCCGGGCGTGAGCTGGACCCTGTCGCGGATCGACTCCTCCTACCAGTGGTACCGGGCGGACGGGCGCTGGTCGTTCGAGGCGGTGAAGTCCGCCCGGCGCGTCGCCAGCGGCACCGTCGACCTCACGGCCGCCGGCCCGAGCCGGATCGAGGCGCCGGTCGGCCTCGGCCGCTACCGGCTGGAGGTCTCGACCGCGGGCGCTCCGGAGGCGGGTGCGAGCCTCGGCTTCGAGGTGGGCTGGGGCGGCTCCGAGACCGCGGAGGCGCCCGACCTGCTCGACCTGACCCTCGACAAGGCCGCCTACGCCGCCGGCGACACGCTGCGGGCCAAGCTCAGCCCGAAGTTCAAGGGTCAGGCCAGCCTGATGGTCGTCAGCGACCGCGTGCACCAGACCCTGGAGGTCAGCGTGCCGGAGGGCGGCACCACGGTCAGCATCCCGGTGAAGGCCGAGTGGGGCGCCGGTGCCTACCTGGTGGCCACCGCCTACCGGCCCCTCGACCAGGCGGCCAAGCGCCTGCCCGGCCGGGCGCTGGGTCTGGCGTGGTTCTCGGTGGACCGGGAGCGCCGCAGCCTCGGGGTCGCCCTGAAGGCGCCGGAGCGGGCGCGCCCGCGCCAGGACCTGACCCTGCCGGTCCAGCTCACCGGGCTGAAGGCCGGCGAGCCGGCGCGGATCACCGTGGCCCTCGTCGATGTCGGCATCCTCAACCTGACCCGCTACGCGGCGCCGGACCCGACCCAGTACTTCCTCGGCCAGCGGGCGCTCGGACCGGAGGTCCGCGACCTCTACGGCTACCTGATCGACGGCATGCAGGGCTCGGCCGGGGCGATCCGCTCCGGCGGCGACGCGGGCGGCGGCGAACTCGCCGATTCCCCGCCGACCCAGGCGCCGCTGGCGCTCTATTCCGGCGTGGTGACCGTGGGGCCGGACGGCGCGGCCAGCGTCACCTTCCCGATCCCGGCCTTCAACGGCACCGGCCGCGTCATGGTCACCGCCTGGAGCGGCGACCGGGTCGGGCAGGCCCAGGCCGACGTGATCATCCGCGACCCGGTCGTGCTCAGCGCCACGCTGCCGCGCTTCCTCGACACCGGCGACCGCTCGCGCCTGTTCGTGGCCCTCGACAACGTCGAGGGGCAGGCGGGCGACTACACGGTCGACCTGAGCCCGACCGGCCCGGTCGTGGTCGGCGCCAGCGCCCTGCGGCAGACGCTGCGGCTGGAGGCCGGCGCCAAGGGCCAGTTCGCGATCCCCCTCACCGCCGCCGGGCCGGGCACGGCCCGGCTCGACCTCGCTCTGACAGGCCCGGGCCTTCCCGGAGCGCTGAACCAGAGCTTCGCCCTCGGGATCTCGCCGGGGACGGGCGCCCTGCTGCGCCGCTCGGTGCGCAGCCTCGCCCCGGGGGCGAACCTGACGCTGACCTCGGACCTCCTCGCCGACCTGCAGCCGGGCACCGGCAGCGTCTCGCTCTCGGCCACGGCCCTGCCGGGGGTCGACGTGGCGGCCCTGCTCCGGGCGCTCGACCGCTACCCCTACGGCTGCTCCGAGCAGGTGGTGAGCCGGGCGATGCCGCTGCTCTACGTCAACAAGCTCGCGGCCCTGGAGAAGCTCGCCCTCGACAACGGCGCCGACGATCGGGTGCGCGAGTCGATCGAGCGCCTGCTCGCCCGCCAGGATTCGAGCGGCGATTTCGGCCTGTGGTCGGCGCAGGGGTCGAGCGACCTCTGGCTCGACGCCTACGTGACCGACTTCCTGACCCGCGCCCGCGAGCGCGGATTCGCGGTGCCGCAGAAGGCCTTCGCCCAGGCCCTCGACTACCTGCGCAACGCGGTGGCCAACGCCACCGAAGTGCGGGGCGGCGGCGCCGACCTCGCCTACGCGGCGTACGTGCTCGCCCGGAACGGGCGGCCGGTGATGGGCGACCTGCGCTACCTCGCCGACACCAAGATCGGCGACTTCTCCTCCGCCCTCGGGCGCGCGCAGCTCGCCGCCGCTCTGGCGCTGCTCGGCGACCGCGGCCGCGCCGCCAAGACCATGGAATCGGCGCTCACGATCCTGCGCGCCGAGCGCGACAAGGGTGTCTACCGCGCCGATTACGGCTCCCGCCTGCGCGACGGTGCCGGGCTGATCACGCTCGCCGCCGAGAGCGGGCTGGCGCAGGGGGCGCTGGGCCCCGCGGCTTCCGTGCTCGGCGAGGAGCAGCAATCCGAGCGCTCGACGAGCACGCAGGAGAATGCTTGGCTGGTGCTCGCCGCCGAGAGCCTGTCGAACGAGGCGGGCACTCTCTCGTTCACCCTGGACGGCGCCCCGCAGACCGGCCTGCTGGCCCGGGTTTATCGGGAGGCGACCCTGGCCGACCGGGGCGTTCAGCTCACCAATACCGGCCGCGCGCCTGTGCAGGTGGCCGTGACCGTCAACGGCAGCCCCCTGGTGCCGGAGCCTGCGGCGCAGCAGGGCTACACGATCGAGCGCAGCTTCCGCCGCCTCGACGGCAGCGTCGTCGATCCGGCGAGCGGCCTGCGCCAGAACGACAGGCTGGTGGTGGTGCTCAAGGTCACCGAGGCCAAGGCGGAGGCGGCGCGGCTCCTGCTGGTCGATCCGCTGCCGGCGGGGCTGGAGATCGACAATCCGAAGCTCCTCGACGCCGACGCGCTCCAGGGGCTCGCCTTCGCCAAGTCCGACGTGCAGCCGGTCCACACCGAGTTCCGGGACGACCGGTTCGTGGCCGCCTACGACCGCGACCCGAGCCAGTCGGCCTTCTTCACCGTAGCCTACACGGTGCGGGCGGTCTCGCCCGGGACCTACGTCCATCCGGGCGCCACCGTGGAGGACATGTACCGGCCGGCGCGGTTCGGCCGGACCGCCTCGGGCAGCGTGACGGTCGGGGCGGCGAAGTAGGGCGGGCGGCGTTCGCGCGCTCCGCTGGTCGGGGTCCGCCCGTCATCGCGAGCGCAGCGAAGCGACCCAGGACAGCGCGCCATCGGTGAGCGTGGCGCTACCCTGGATTGCTTCGCTGCGCTCGCAAGGACGGGGGTGCGGAGGCCGTCGTCCGGATCCGACTAGGACGTCAAGGCGCAACCCGCCGGGCCGGGCTGCTGCGTTGCGGCAGGCACATGGTGCGCTGCGGAACCGCCGCGAGCGCCCACCCATTCCTTCAGGTCCCGTTCGGAACCCGTGGAGCGATGCCCGATGCCGGACCTCGACGCGCTCGCCGGCTCCGCAGCCCGCGCGCTGGCCTACCTGCCATGGTGGGCCGAGAGCCTGATCCTCATCGTTGCCTGCTGCGCCGTGGTGATGCCCCTGCACGGGATCGTCTACCGGGCGATGAAGCGGGCGGTCGCGGGCAAGAGCCTGTTCTGGCGCTCGCTGGTGTCGCGCACCCGCGGGCCGAGCCGCCTCGGCCTGATCGTGGTGGCGATCAGCCTCGCCTCGACCACCGTGCACCTGTCCTGGGAGGTGCGGATCGCCCTTAACCAGATCCTGCTGGTGGCCTTCGTGACGCTGACCGGCTGGTGCTGCGCCACCGCGCTCCACATCGCCACGGTGATCTACCTGCGGCGGTTCAAGCTCGACGCCGAGGACAACCTCCTGGCGCGCAAGCACTTCACGCAGATGCGCATCCTGGAGCGGGCCGGCGTGACGCTGGTGGCCCTCGTCACCCTGTCGGTGGCGCTGATGACCTTCGAGCCGGTGCGCCAGTACGGCGTCAGCCTGCTCGCCTCGGCGGGCGCGGCGGGCCTCGTCCTCGGTCTCGCCATGCAGCCGGTCCTGTCGAACCTCGTGGCCGGTATCCAGATCGCCATCACGCAGCCGATCCGGATCGAGGACGCGATCATCGTCGAGAACGAGTGGGGCTGGGTCGAGGAGATCACCGCGACCTACGTGGTGGTCCGCCTCTGGGACTGGCGCCGGCTGGTCCTGCCCCTGACCTACTTCATCCAGAAGCCGTTCCAGAACTGGACCCGCGACGGCGCCTCGCTGATCGGCAGCGTGTTCGTCTACGTCGACCACCGGGCGCCGGTGGCAGCGATGCGCGAGAAGCTCGCCGAGATCGCCAGGGCTACGCCCCTGTGGGACGGCAAGGTGGTGAACCTCCAGGTCTCGGACGCGAAGGAATCCACGATCGAGATCCGAATGCTGGTGAGCGCCCGCAACGCGCCCCAGGCCTGGGACCTGCGCTGCGTGGTCCGCGAGGCGATGATCACGTGGCTCCAGGCCGAGCACCCGGAGGCCCTGCCGCGGCACCGGACGGAATGGGTCGGGGCCGCGGAGGCGCCACTGCGCAGAGCCGATGCACGACGTTTTGCTGCGTGAGCCGCCCCGTCATCGCGAGCGCAGCAAAGCGACCCAGGGCAGCGCGCCATCGGTGAGCGTGGCGCTACTCTGGATTGCTTCGCTGCGCTCGCAAAGACGGGTGTCAGTCATCGGCGCCCGCGTAGAAACTCTCCACGCCGATGCCTTCCTCCTGCATTAGCCGGGCGCGGGCGCGCAGCTTCTCGGTCTCGCTCTTGAGCTGGCCGCAGGCCGCCAGGATGTCCCGGCCGCGGGGCGTGCGCACCGGCGAGGCGTAGCCGGCGTTGAACACGATCTCGGAGAAGCGCTCGATCCGGTCCCAGTCCGAGCACTCGTAGCGGCTGCCCGGCCAGGGGTTGAATGGGATCAGGTTGATCTTGGCCGGGATGCCCTTGAGCAGGCGCACCAGCTCCCGCGCGTCCGCGTCCGAATCGTTGACGCCCTTCAGCATCACGTACTCGAAGGTGATCCGGCGGGCGTTGCTCAGGCCCGGATAGGCCCGGCAGGCCGCGAGCAGCTCGGCGATCGGGTATTTCCGGTTGAGCGGCACCAGCTCGTCGCGCAGGTCGTCGCGCACGGCGTGGAGCGAGATCGCCAGCATGGCGTTGGCCTGCTCGCCGAGCCGCGGGATCTGCGGCACGACCCCCGACGTCGAGACCGTGATCCGGCGGCGGGACAGGGCGAGCCCCTCCTGGTCCGACATCACCCCGACCGCGTCGACCACGGCGTCGAGGTTGTAGAGGGGCTCGCCCATGCCCATGAACACGATGTTGGTCACGAGCCGGCCGACCTCGCCGGAGCCGCCGGCGTCGCGGCTCGGCATCTGGCCGGGCCAGTCGCCGAGCTCGTCCCGGGCGGTGACGAGCTGCTGCACGATCTCGGCCGCCGAGAGGTTGCGCACGAGGCGCTGCGTGCCGGTGTGGCAGAACGAGCAGGTCAGCGTGCAGCCGACCTGGGAGGACACGCACAGCGTGCCGCGGTCGGGCCCCGGAATGTAGACGCACTCGATCTCGGCGCCGCGGTTGTGCTCCTGCCGGTTGGTCGGCGCCATGCGCAGGAGCCACTTGCGGGTGCCGTCGCGCGAGACCTGCCGGCTCGCCACCTCCGGCCGCTCCAGGGTGAAGTGCTCGGCGAGCTGCGCCTTCAGCGCCTTGCCGACGTTGGTCATCTCGGCGAAGTCGGACGCCCCGCGGAAATTGACCCAGTGCCAGACCTGGCCGGCGCGCATCCGGCTCTCGCGCTCGGGCACGCCCATGCCGATGAGCTGTGCCTTGAGGGCGTCGCGGGTCAGGCCGACCAGCGAGGGGCGGCGGCCGGGCAGCGCCTCGGGGAGGAGATCCGGCGCCTTCTCGATCGCGGCATCGGCCGCGCGGGCGCTGTCGAGCGACGGCGTCGCCATGGCGTTCAAACGATCCATACGTTGGAAAGGGTCTGATATAGGCGATCGCGGCGGCGAAGGCGAATGCGTGCCGCCCACAGGGGCCCTGACGGAGAGCCATGGCGACCGACACCCGAGCCGGGCAGGCGATCTACAATCCGCGGACGCTGCAGATCTACGACCTCGTCGTGCTGCGCCTGTCGAACCCCCTGATCTGGCGGTGCCCCACGGCGCGGATCCTCGATCTCTACGACCGGCACGCGGGCCTCGCGCATCTCGACGTCGGGGTCGGGACCGGCTGGTACCTCGACCGGTGCCGCTTCCCCGCGCCCGCGCCGCGGATAGGCCTGATGGATCTCAACGCCGACAGCCTCGCCTTCGCGGCCGACCGGATCGCGCGCTACCGGCCCGAGACCTACCGGGTCGACGTGCTCGGCGCCCCGGCCACCGGCATCGCGCCGTTCGACTCGATCGGGATGACCTACCTGCTGCACTGCCTGCCGGGCGACATCGCCGCGAAGGCCAAGGCCTTCGACACAGTGCGGCCCTGCCTGGCCGACGACGGCGTGGTGTTCGGCGCCACGATCCTGTCGGGCGGCGTCCCGACCACGGGCGCGGCGCGGGCGCTGATGCGGGTCTACAACCGCAAAGGGGTGTTCTCGAACGCCGCCGACACGCTGCCGGAGCTGCGCGCGGCGCTGGACCGGCGGTTCCGGTCGGTCGAGATCACGGTCGTCGGCTGCGTGGCGCTGTTCGTGGCGCGGGAGCCACGCTGAGCCGGTTGCCGTTTGCCTCAAACGTCCTTGCGAGCGGAGCGAAGCAATCCAGGGCAGCGCGACATCGGCGAGCGTGGCGGCGTTGGGTTGCTTCGCTCCGCTCGCAACGACGCGGCGCGCACGAAAAAGGGCGCCCGCGGGCGCCCTCATCCGATGTGCCGAGTCCCTGAAAAAATCAGGCGGCGGCGGTCTTCACCGGCACGCCCTTCTCGGACAGGAAAGTCTGCAGCTCGCCCGACTGGAACATCTCGCGGGTGATGTCGCAGCCGCCGACGAACTCGCCCTTCACGTAGATCTGCGGGATGGTCGGCCAGTTCGAGAAGGCCTTGATGCCCTCCCGGATCTCCTGATCGGCCAGGACATTCACGCCCTTGAACGGCACGCCGAGGTAGTTGAGGATCTGCACCACCTGCCCCGAGAAGCCGCATTGCGGCATCTGCGGCGTGCCCTTCATGAACACCACCACGTCCTGGGAGGCGATCTCGTTCTGGATGGTCGTGTTAGCGTCGGTCATCGCTCTGTCCTTGTTCGTCGGTCGTATGTGAGGTCTGAGTCAGCGGCGCGCAACCGATGTAGCGATCGTACGAAGTGCGCGCTCTATGTCGAAAGTCTCGGTCAGAAGGTGCTCAGGACGGATCGGGCAGGCCTCCGGCAGCCCCGGGAGCAGCGCGTTCCCATAGGCGCCGAGACCAGCCTCGGCCGCCGTGACGGCGGATTTCCAAATCCTGTTCCAGTTCAGCCTTTGCTGCATCGACGCTTCGTAGGTGTTCCAGGCGGTGATCTGGAAAGTCGCGATCTCCTCCCGCCAGTGCAGGCTGGCCGGTGCGAGCGGGGCGGATGCGCGCTTGAGGAGGTGGGCGAGCGTCTGGATCATCAGACCTTCGACGGCCCGCAGATGCGAACGCCCCACGCTCTCGATCTCCTCGGCAACGTTCTCCCAATCGACCGCGTTCGACAGCTCAGGTCGTTCGGCCAGCGCGCGCAGGGCCGCCGCCTGCTCCTCGGCCCAGGTCACGATGTCGTCGTCGTAGAGACTCGGTCGGTCCATCGGGAGCGCTCCCGCGAGAGGCCTCAATCCTGCGGGACGCCCGTGGTCAGCGCAAGGGCGTGGAGCACGCCGCCCATCCGGCCCTGGAGGGCGCCGTAGACCATCTGGTGCTGTGCCACCCGGGTCTTGCCCTTGAAGGCCGCCGACAGGACGGTGGCGGCGTAGTGGTCGCCGTCGCCCGCGAGGTCGCGGATCTCCACCTGCGCGTCCGGCAGGGCCTCGCGGATCATGCGCTCGATCTCGCCCGCATCCATCGGCATCGGGAAACTCCTGGGATTAAGGGATC
Source organism: Methylobacterium sp. Leaf361 (assembly GCF_001424445.1). NCBI lineage: Bacteria > Pseudomonadati > Pseudomonadota > Alphaproteobacteria > Hyphomicrobiales > Methylobacteriaceae > Methylobacterium > Methylobacterium sp. Leaf361. The sequence continues at coordinate 97,730 of NZ_LMPY01000005.1, forward strand.
AGGACGCCGGCGCGGCCGGCTGGCTCGCCATGTAGGTGGGCAGCCAGCCCTCGTACGCCGCGGTGAGGTCGGCGAGCGATATGGTCTCGCCGCCGGGCAGCGTCAAACGGTCGGAGCCCGCGACGCCGACCGAGGCCGCCGCCACGCCCTGGGCCGCGGCGACCGCGAGCAGGTCGGTGGCCGCCTCCGGCCGCACGGCCAGCAGGTAGCGGCCTTGGTCCTCGCCGAACAGGTAGGCGTGGGGCGGCAGGTCCACCGGCACGTCGGAGAGCGCCGCGCCGATGCCCCCCGCCATCGCCATTTCGGCGAGCGCGACGGCGAGGCCGCCATCCGCGAGGTCGTGGACCGTGTCGACGGTGCCCGCCTGGATCAGGCCGCGGACGAAGTCGCCGTTGCGGCGCTCCAGCGCGAGGTCGACGGGCGGCGGAGCGCCCGCCTCGCGGCCCTCGATCACCGACAGGTAGGCCGACTGGCCGAGCCAGCCCTCGCTCGCACCGATCAGCACCAGCACGTCGCCTTCGCGCTTCAGGGCGATGGTCGCGTGGCGCGCCACGTCGTCCAGCACGCCGACGCCGCCGATGGTCGGGGTCGGCAGGATGCCGACGCCGTTGGTCTCGTTGTAGAGCGAGACGTTGCCCGACACGACCGGGAAGTCGAGCGCCCGGCAGGCCTCGCCGATGCCCTGGAGGCAGCCGACGAGCTGGCCCATCACCTCGGGCTTCTCGGGGTTGCCGAAGTTCAGGTTGTCGGTGATGGCGAGCGGCTTGGCGCCGACCGCGGTGATGTTGCGCCACGCCTCGGCCACGGCCTGCCGGCCGCCCTCGACCGGGTCGGCCTCGCAGTAGCGCGGGGTGACGTCGCAGGTGAGCGCCAGCCCCTTCGGCCCGTCCTCGACCCGCACGATGGCGGCGTCGCCGCCGGGCTTCTGGACGGTGTTGCCTAGGATGAAGTGGTCGTACTGCTCGAAGACCCAGCGCTTCGAGGCGAGGTCGGGGGAGCCGACGAGGCGCTTCAGCGCGTCGGTGAGCGAGGCCGGGGCCGCCACATCGGCGGCCGCGATCACCGGCTGGTGCGTGTTGGCGAGGTGCGGCCGGTCGTAGAGCGGGGCCTCGTCGCCGAGCTCCTTGATCGGCAGGTCGGCCACGGTCTCGCCGTGCCATTTGATCACGAAGCGCAGCGTGTCGGTGGTCCGGCCGATCACCGCGAAGTCGAGGCCCCATTTCACGAAGATCGCCTCGGCTTCGGCCTCCATGCCGGGCTTGAGCACCATGAGCATGCGCTCCTGGCTCTCGGAGAGCATCATCTCGTAGGGGGTCATGCCCTCTTCGCGGGCCGGCACCTTGTCGATGTCGAGCTCGACGCCGAGGTCGCCCTTGGCGCCCATCTCGACCGCGGAGCAGGTGAGGCCGGCCGCGCCCATGTCCTGGATGGCGATGACCGCGCCCGAGGCCATCAGCTCCAGGCAGGCCTCCAGCAGCAGCTTCTCGGCGAAGGGGTCGCCGACCTGCACGGTCGGGCGCTTCGACTCGGATTCCTCGTCGAACTCGGCCGACGCCATGGTGGCGCCGTGGATGCCGTCGCGGCCGGTCTTGGAGCCGAGATAGACGATCGGGTTCCCGACGCCGGCGGCGGCCGCGTAGAAGATGCCGTCGGTGCGGGCGAGCCCCACCGCCATGGCGTTGACCAGGATGTTGCCGTCGTAGCGCTTGTGGAAGCCGGTCAGGCCGCCGACGGTCGGCACGCCGAAGGAGTTGCCGTAGCCGCCGACGCCCGCGACCACGCCCGAGACGAGGCTGCGGGTGCGCGGATGGTCGGGGGAGCCGAAGCGCAGGGCGTTGAGCGCCGCGATCGGCCGCGCGCCCATGGTGAAGACGTCGCGCAGGATGCCGCCCACGCCGGTCGCCGCGCCCTGGTAGGGCTCGATGTAGCTCGGGTGGTTGTGGCTCTCCATCTTGAAGACGCAGGCGTGGCCGTCGCCGATGTCGATGACGCCCGCGTTCTCGCCCGGCCCCTGGATCACCCACGGCGCCGAGGTCGGCAGCCCGCGCAGGTGCTTGCGGGAGGACTTGTAGGAACAGTGCTCGTTCCACATGGCCGAGACGATGCCGAGCTCGGTCAGCGTCGGGTCGCGCCCGATCAGGCCGCGGAAGCGCTCGTACTCGTCCGGCGTCAGGCCGTGCTGGGCCACGAGCTCGGGGGTGATCGGAACGTCGTTGCGGAACATGGGCGGTCTCGACGAGGGCGGTCCGGGAGCCCCGGCAGGGCCCTCGACCCGATGCGCGACCCGAACCGGGCCGCGCGCGGCGACGGTGACGGATTAGTGCGTTCCGCCACCGCGTTGCAATACGCCGGCCCTGCTGGCCGTGTATGGGTGCCGGTCACGCGGCCGGCGGATGGGCCAGAAAATCGGCGATCGCGGCCACGAACCTGTCGCCGTAGGCCTCGCGCTTGCGCTCGCCGACCCCGTGGACGGTGCGCAGCGCCCAGAGATCGACGGGCTTCTGGCGGGCCATCTCGATGAGGGTCCGGTCCGGGAAGACCATGAAGGCCGCGATGCCCTCGGCCCGGGCGAGCGTGGCGCGCAGGCCGCGCAGGTGCTGGAACAGTGCCTCGTCGGTCTCCGAGAGGGCGATCTCGCCGTCCTCGCGGGCGGCGGCCCGGCGGCGCTCGCGGGATTCGGTCTTCGGCTCCGGATCGGGGCGGAGCTGGACCGGCTCCCGGCCGAACAGGATCGCCTCGCCCTTCTCGGTCATGGACAGGCCGCCGTAGCCGTCGGCGTTCTCGGCGATCGCCCCGGCGGCGAAGAGCTGACGCAGGATCGCCCGCCACGCCGCCACCGGCTTGTCCGCCCCGACCCCGAAGGTCTTGAGGCTCGCGTGGCCGTTGCGGCGGATCTGGTCGCTCTCCTTCCCGTGGACCACGTCGCAGATATACGCCGCGCCGAAGCGCTGGCCGGTGCGCACGATCGCCGACAGGATCTTCTGGGCCGGGACCGTCCCGTCCACGAGGGTGACGCCGCCGCGGCACAGGTCGCAGCGGCCGCAAGCGCCGCTCGACTCGCCGAAATAGGCGAGCAGCGACTGGCGGCGGCAGGTGGCGCCCTCGCACAGGGTGATCATCGCCTCGAGCTTGCGCCGCTCGACCCGGCGGCGGTCGTCCGAGATCTCCTTCTCGTCGATCTGGCGGCGGCGGAGCGCCATGTCGTCGAGGCCGTAGAGGGTCAGGGTGTCGGCGGGCAGCCCGTCGCGGCCGGCGCGGCCGATCTCCTGATAGTAGCCCTCGACGTTGTTGGGCATGTCGGCGTGGCAGACGAAGCGCACGTCCGGCTTGTTGATGCCCATGCCGAAGGCGACGGTGGCGGTCATCACCACCCCGTCCTCCTGCAGGAACCGGTCCTGGTTCGCCATCCGCGTCGCTTGGTCGAGGCCGGCATGGTAGGGCAGGGCGTCGAACCCGTCCTTCCGGAGGGTCTCGGCGAGCTGCTCGGTGCGCTTGCGCGACGAGCAGTAGATGATCCCGCTCTCCGCGCGCCGGTGCTTCAGGAACCGCTCGATCTGCCGGGCCGGGTTGTCCTTGGGCTGGAAGGTCAGCCGGATGTTCGGCCGGTCGAAGGAGTGGACGAAGATCTTCGGGGGCCGGTCCTGCGGGAACAGGCGCTCGGCGATCTCGGCGCGGGTCGCGGCGTCGGCAGTGGCGGTGAGCGCCAGGGTCTGGACGTTGCCCAGCGCCGTCCGGGCGCGGGCGATCTCGCGGTACTCGGGCCGGAAATCGTGCCCCCACTGCGAGACGCAGTGGGCCTCGTCGACGGCGAGCCGCCGGACGCCGGCGCCGCGCAGGGCGTCCATGCAGCCGTCCATCAGCAGGCGCTCGGGGGAGACGAACAGCAGCCGCAGGTCGCCGGAGCGCAGGGCGCGCCACGTCTCGCGGGACTCCGACTCGGCCACCGTCGAGTTGAGGGTCGCGGCGCGGATGCCGACGCTGCGCATCTGCTGGACCTGATCGTGCATCAGCGCGATCAGCGGCGAGACCACCACGGTGAGTCCCGGATCGACCAGGGCCGGGAGCTGGTAGGTCATCGACTTGCCCGAGCCCGTGGGCATCACGGCGAACACGTCGGTCCCGTCGAGCACCGCGCCGATCACCTCGTCCTGGCCGGGGCGGAAATCCTCGTAGCCGAACGTCTTCTTCAGCGCGGCGCGGGCCTCGTCGAGGCGGGTCATCGGGATCCTTGGTCGGGTGTCTGCACCGGGCTTGCGGCGCGGATGTGTAGACACTAGCCTCACCTGTCTACACGGAGGCGACCGTGCCGCTCAACATCCGCAGCGAAGTGGTGAATCAGCTGGCCGAGAAGCTGGCATCGCGGGCCGGCGTGAGCAAGACCGAGGCGGTGCGGATCGCGCTTCAGAACGAGCTGGATCGGCGGGAAGAGTCGCTGACCGAATTTCTGGAGAAGATTCGCCCGATACAGGAGGCCCTTGCCGCCTACCCGAAGACCGGCCTCAAGGCCGACAAGACCTTCTACGACAGCCTCTATGAGGACTGATGTTCATCGATGCCTCGGCGCTGGTGGCGATCCTGTGCCAGGAGCAGGAATATGAACGGGTGGCAGATTGTCTCCGCCAAGCTCCGCATCGTCTGACCAGCGCCCTCGCCCAGTTCGAGGCTGTCTTGGCGGTGGCTCGCATTCGGTCGCTGCCGCCTGAGACCGCCGAGAGACTCGTGAACAGCTTCCGCGAGACGGTCGGTATCGGGATGGTCTCCCTCGGCCTTGCAGAAATCCGCATCGCCGTTGCGGCCCATGCCCGCTACGGCAAGGGCCGCCACCCGGCGCACCTGAACCTCGGCGACTGCTTCGCCTATGCCTGCGCACAGGTGCACGGCGTGCCGCTGCTCTATGTCGGCGACGATTTCCCGCAGACCGACATCCGCTCCGCCCTCGCCTGAGGCTTCAGCCCCCGTGGAACTCGGCCACGTGCTGGGCCACGATCGCGTCGAAGGATTCATCCGCCCGGAAGCCCAGGGCCAGGGCGGCCTCCGGCTCGAACGCCTCCGGCCAGGAGCCGACGATCCGCGCGATGGTGGCGTCGGGTTCGTGCCGGATCAGCGCCGCTGCCTTGTCGCCCGCCGCGCGGCGCAGAGCCTCGATCTCCTCCGCCACCGTCGCCGAGACGCCCGGCATGGTCAGGCTGATCCGCGGGCCGATCGCCGCGAGGTCGAGCCCGGCCGCGTGCGTGAGGAAGCCCACCGCCGCCGCCGGGCTGGCGAACCAGTGCCGCACCGTGTCGGGCACCGGCAGGATCGCCTCCTGGCCGGCGAGCGGCTCGCGGATAATGCCCGAGAAGAAGCCCGAGGCCGCCTTGTTGGGCTTGCCCGGCCGTACGCAGATCGTCGGCAGCCGCAGGCCGATCCCGTCGAGGAAGCCGCGGCGCGCGTAGTCGGCGAGCATCAGCTCGCCCATGGCCTTCTGGACCCCGTAGGAGGAGGCCGGGCGCAGGATGTGGTCGTCCGGGATGATCTTGGGGAAGGGCGGCCCGAACACCGCGAGCGAGGAGGTGAAGACCAGCTTCGGCCGGTAGCCGTCCGCCGCGCTGGCCGCCCGGATCGCGTCGAGGAGCAGGCGGGTGCCGTCGAGGTTGACCCGGTAGCCCAGCTCGAGGTTCGCCTCGGCCTCGCCGGAGACCACGGCAGCGAGGTGGAAGATGACCCCCGGCCGCTCGGCGATGGCGGCCTCGGCGGCGCCGGGCGCCGTGAGGTCGGCGGCCTCGGCCCGCACCGGACCGGAGAAGCCCTCGGGCGCCGCGGGCGGGACCACGTCGAGGAGGGTGAGGGCGGTGAGCGGCACACCGCCGACCCGGCCATCCCTCACCAGGGCGTCCACGAGGCGGCGGCCGATCATGCCGGCGGCGCCGAGAATCAGGGCGTGCATGGAAAACCTCCCGTGGAGTTGTGGCGTCAGGCCATCATGTCGAGGGCGCGGCCGAAGAAGTCGGAGCCGCCGAAATTGCCGGATTTGAGGGCGAGCAGCATCGGCTCGGGCCGGCCCGCCGTGCGCAGCACCGGCACGCCCGCGGCGATCTCCGGCCCGAGCAGGAAGGCCGTGAGGCCCAGCCGGTCGACCACCGCGCCGGAGGTCTCGCCGCCGGCGACGACGAGCCGGCGCACCCCGCGGGCGACGAGGCCCTCGGCGATCGCCGCCAGCGCCGCCTCGATGGCGTGGCCGGCCGCATCGACGCCGTGGGCGGCCTGGAGCGCGCGCACCGCCTCGGGCGGGGCCGAGGTGGCGATCAGCACCGGGCCCGAGGCCAAGTGCTTGTCCGCGAAGGCCAGGGCCTCGGCGACCACGTCGTCGCCTGCGAGCAGCCGCGCCGGGTCGAGGCGCAGCACCGGCATGATCGTTTCCGCGGCGGCGACCTGCTGGAGGGTCGCCTGCGAGCAGCTGCCGGCGAGGCAGGCGGAGGCGCCACCCACCGGTTCGCCCACGGCCGCGCCGGCAGCGTCCTGGGTTCCCCGCCCGTCGGCCGCGAGCGCCCGGGCGAGGCCGAGGCCGAGGCCGGACGCGCCGACCGAGAACTTGCGGCTGACGATCGCCCGGCCGAGCACTTCGAGGTCGCTGTCGAAGATCGCGTCCGCGATGGCGGCGCCCATGCCCTCCTGCGCGAGGGCGTCGAGGCGGGCGGCCACGGCCTCCGCGCCCCTCGACACCGTGGCGGTGTCGATCAGGCCGACGGGACTGCCGCTCTGGCGCCCGAGCACGCGCACGAGGTTGGCGTCGCGCATCGGGTTGAGCGGGTGGTCCTTGAGCGGGCTCTCGTTCAGCGGCACCGAACCGACGAACAGGTTGCCCTGGTAGACGCTCCGCCCCGTCTCGGGGAAGGCCGGCGTCACGAGGGCGACGGTCTCTCCGGCCTCGGCCCGCAGGGCGTCCATCACGGGACCGATATTGCCCGCATCGGTGGAGTCGAAGGTCGAGCAGACCTTGAACATCACGTGGGCCGCGCCCCGAGCCCGCAGCCAGGCTTCCGCCTCGCGGGAGCGCGCCACGGCCTGGTCGGCGGGGATCGAGCGGCTCTTGAGGGCCACCACCACAGCGTCGGCCTCCGGCAGCGACCGGCCGTCCTCAGGCACGCCGATGGTCTGGATCGTGCGCAGGCCCGCCTTGGTCAGCGTGTTGGCGAGGTCCGAGGCGCCCGTGTAGTCGTCGGCGACGCATCCCAGCGCGAGGCTCATCGGGCGCTCCCCTTGTAGGCGGCGAGCCAGCCGAGGCCCGCGACGGTGTCGGCGGCCGGAATGTACTCGCAGCCGACGAAGCCGCGGTAGCCGAGCCGGTCCAGCTCGTCGAACAGGAAGAAGTCGGCCATCTCGCCGGTCCCGGGCTCATGCCGCTCGGGCACGCTCGCGGTCTGGACGTGGCCGATGAGCGGCATCAGGGCGCGCAGCCGCACGGTCACGTCGCCGTGCAGGATCTGGCAGTGGTAGAGGTCGAACTGGAGCTTCAGGTTCGGCAGGGCGAGGTCGCGGATCAGGTCGGCCGCGCGGCCGAAATCGTTGAGGAAATAGCCCGGCATGTTGCGGCCGTTGATCGGCTCCAGGACGAGGTCGAGGCCGACCGGCGCCAGCCGCTCCGCCGTCCAGGTCACGGCCCGGCGGTAGGATTCGACCGCCCTGGGATCGTCCCAGGGGGCGAGGCCCGCCATGAGGTGGAGCCGGCCGACGCCGGTCGCCTCGGCGTAGCGGAGCGCCGTGTCGACCCCCGCCTTCAGCTCGTCGAACCGCTCGGGGAAGGCCGCGATCCCGCGCTCGCCCTCGGCGAAGTCCCCCGGCGGCAGGTTGAACAGGGCCTGGGTCAGGCCGTTCGCCCGCAGCCGCGCGCCGATGTCGTCCGGCGCATGCTCGTAGGGGAACAGGAACTCGACGGCGTCGAACCCGGCCCGGGCCGCGGCCTCGAACCGGTCGAGGAACGGCACCTCGTTGAACATGAGGCTCAGGTTGGCGGCGAAGCGCGGCATGGTTCTGTCCCCTCAAGCCTTCTCGGGCAGCTTCGCCCCCGAGACCTGGGCGTAGAGCCGCGCCACCGAGGCGTCGTCGTCCCGGCCCATGCCGGCGCCCGACGCCATCAGGAACATCTGCAGGGCCGCCGCCGCCACCGGGACCGGGTACTTCTCGGCCCGAGCCATGTCCTGCACGATGCCGAGATCCTTGACGAAGATGTCGACCGCGCTCTTCGGGCTGTAGTCGGCGTCGAGGATGTGCGGCACCCGGTTCTCGAACATCCAGGAATTGCCGGCCGACTTGGTGATCACCTCGTAGACGCGCCGGAGGTCGAGCCCCTGCTTGGCCGCGAAGGCCATCGCCTCCGAGGCGGCGGCGATGTGAACGCCCGCGAGCAGCTGGTTGATCATCTTGAAGGCCGCGCCCTGGCCGGCGGCGTCGCCGAGCTCGTAGAGCGTGCCCGCCATGGCATCGAGGGCGGGCCGCGCCTTCGCGAAGGCCGCCGCCGAGCCCGAGGCCAGGAAGGTGAGCCCGCCATCCGCCGCGCGGGCCGCGCCGCCGCTCATCGGGGCGTCGAGGTAGTGGCGGCCGGTGGCTTCCAGCCGGGCCGCGAGCGCCCGGGCAATCGCCGGATCCATGGTGGCGGAGGAGACGAACACCGCGCCCTCGGGCATCGCGGCGGCGGCGCCGTCCTCGCCGAACAGCACCGCCTCGGTCTGGGCGGCGTTGACCACCACGCTCACCACCACGTCGGCGTCACGCGCCGCCTCGGCGGGGTTCGCGGCGCCCCGGCCACCGGCCGCCTCAAAGCGGGCGACCGCCTCCGGGTTCACGTCGCAGGCGGAGACCGCGAAGCCCGCCCTCAGGAGCGAGCCGGCCATCCCGGAGCCCATGGAGCCCAGGCCGATCACCGCGGCGCGGGGTGTTGCGTTGGTCATCGGGGACGGCTCCTGAAGCTGGGAAAGGGCGCCTCGGCGTCGCCGCTCGAAGCGCGGGTCCCCTCTCCCGTGCGGGAGAGGGGCCAAGTCGCGCCCGGATCAGAGGTCAGCGGTTGACCATCCGGGCGGGTGTGACGAACACGCAGACCGCGCCGACCACCAGCATGGCGGCCAGCGCGTAGAGGCCCGTGGCGGTGCTGCCGGTGGCGTCCCGCAGCGCGCCGATCACGTAGGGGCTGACGAAGCCCGCGAGGTTCCCCACCGAGTTGATCAGCGCGATGCCGGCCGCCGCGCCCGCGCCGCTGAGGAACGCCGTGGGCAGCGACCAGAACAGGGGCGAGCAGGTCAGCACGCCGGCCGCCGCCACCGACAGCGCCGCGATGGCGAGCGTCGTCGAGCCGGCATTGGCCGAGACCACGAAGGCGACCGCGCCGATCAGCGCCGGGATGATCAGGTGCCAGCGGCGCTCGCGCATCCGGTCGGCGGAGCGGCCGAGCAGGATCATCACGATCGCCGCGCAGACGAACGGGATCGCGCTGATCAGGCCGATGTTGAAGTTGCCCTGTACGCCCGACGCCTTGACGATCGTCGGCATCCAGAAGGTCAGCCCGTACTGGCCGGTGACGAAGGCGAAATAGATCAGGCTCATGAACCACACGCGGCCGTTGCGGAACACGGTGGCGATGGAGTGCGGGCTCGACTCTTTGCCCTGGTTGTCGGCCGCGATGTCGCGCTCGAGGAGCTGCTTCTCGGCGTCGGTCAGCCACGTGGCCTCGGCGGGGCGGTTGTCGAGGTAGAAGAACACCGCGAGGCCGATCAGCACCGCCGGCACTGCCTCGATCAGGAACATCCACTGCCAGCCCGACAGGCCGTGGGCGCCGTTGAACGCGTCCATGATCCAGCCGGAGAGCGGGTTGCCGAAGATGCCGGAGATCGGGATCGCCGCCATGAACACGGCGATCACCCGGGCCCGGCGATGGGCCGGGAACCACGAGGTCGTGTAGAGGATGACGCCCGGGTAGAATCCGGCCTCGGCGAGACCGAGGAGGAAGCGCATCCCGTAGAAGCTCCACTCGGAGTTCACGAACAGGAACGCCCCGGAGATTACCCCCCAGGTGATCATGATCCGGGCGATCCACACCCGGGCGCCGACCCGGTGCAGGATCACGTTCGAGGGCACCTCGAACAGGAAGTAGCCGAGGAAGAAGATGCCGGCGCCGAGGCCGTAGACCGTCTCGGAGAATTTCAGCTCCTGGGACATCTGGAGCTTGGCGAAGCCGACATTCACCCGGTCGAGATATGCCACGACGTAGCAGAGCATCAGGAACGGCACGAGGCGCCAGAACACCTTCGCGTAGGTGCGGTCGGCGAAGGACTTCTCGTCCGCGGGTGCGGTGGCGCCCCCCAGCGGGGCGGCTTGAACCGACATGGCGTACTCCCTGGTCCGGGCCGCACGGCTGCCGGACATTGCTCTTCACCGCTCGTCGGGCGGCGCTGGGGCGGTGCCATATCGCCTTTTGGCAGCGCTGCCAATCCGGTTGTGCGAGATAATGCAGGCCGCTATGTCAGTCGTGGATCGACGCGGACGGTCTTCCCATTCCTGCCTTATGCCGAGGCGCTGCAGCGTGGCGGAGGCCTCCTTCGGGGCCCGCTTCGCGGTCGTCTCAGGATGAGGGAAGGACGCCGGGAGGTTCGACGGGCGTCGTGAAAAAAAACCGCGCCGGGAGAGCGGGGCCATGGACGACATCCAGCCGCCGGGGCGGCTCGTCACCCTCACCGACGTCGCCCGCGAGGCCGGGGTCGGCGAGAGCACGGTCTCGCGGGTACTGCGCAACCACGGCTCCTACTCCAAGCGCGCCGGCGAGCGGGTGGCGGAGGCGGTCGCCCGTCTCGGCTACGTTCCGAATCGCCTCGCCGGCAGCCTCGCCGGCCAGGGGGCGAGCGCGCGGCTCGTGGGGGTCGTCATCCCGTCGCTCGCCAACGTGGTCTTCCCCGACCTGCTGCGCGGCCTCACCGCCGCCCTCGACGCTGACGGCATCCCCTGCGTGATCGGAGTGAGCGACTACGACCCGGACCGGGAGGAGGCGCTGGCCGCCGCGCTCCTCTCCTGGCGGCCGGCGGCGCTGCTGCTCACCGGGCTGGAGCACAATCCCGGGACGGTGGCCCTGGCGAAGGCCGGGGGCGTGCGCGTGGTCGAGATGATCGACACGGACGGGGAGGGGATCGACGCCGTGGTCGGCTTCTCCAACCGCGCCGTCGGGGCGGCGAGCGCCCGCCACCTCGTGGCGCGCGGGTACCGGCGGATCGGCTATCTCGGCCACGACCTCGCGGTCGACCTGCGCGCGGGCAAGCGGCTCGCCGGGTTCGAGGCCGCGCTCGGGCAGGCGGGTTTGGCGCTCCACGGCAAGGAGATCCGGACGGGACCGTCCTCGCCGGCCTCGGGCCGGGCCGGGCTGGAGGCGCTGCTGGCGCGCGTGCCCGATCTCGACGCGGTCTACTTCTCCAACGACGACATGGCGCTCGGCGGCTACTTCGCCTGCCTGTCGGCGGGGCTGGCGGTGCCGGGACGGATCGCGCTGTTCGGCTTCAACGGGCTCGACTTCGCGGCGGCGATGCCGCAGCCCCTGTCGACGGTGCGCACGCCGCGCCTGGAGATCGGCCGGCAGGCCGCCGCCTGCCTGACCGGCGCAGGCCCGAGAAGAATCGATCTCGGATTCGAGCTGATCGAGGGAGCGACCGCATGAGCGACGAGAGCCGACTGCGCGAGGAGATCTGCCGCTACGGCCGCTCGCTGTTCGAGCGCGGCCTGACGCCGGGCTCGTCGGGCAACATCTCGCTGCGCTTGCCCGACGGCGGCTGGCTGGTGACGCCGACCAACGCGTCGCTCGGGTTCCTCGACCCGGCGCGGATCGCGCGGCTGGACGATGCGGGGCGGCTGGTCTCTGGCGACAAGCCCACCAAGGAGATCCCGCTGCACAGCGCGCTCTACGAGAGCCGGAGCGAGGCGAAGGCCATCGTCCACCTGCACTCGACCCACGCGGTGGCGGTCTCGATGCTGCCGGAGGTCGACCCCAGGCAGGTGCTGCCGCCGCTGACGCCCTACTACCTGATGCGGACCGGCGGCACGGCGCTCGTGCCCTACTATCGCCCGGGCGACCCGGCCGTGGCGGACGCGATCCGGGGCTTGGCGGGAAAGTACAGCTCGGTGCTGCTCGCCAATCACGGCCCGGTGGTGGCCGGCGACAGCCTGGAGGGCGCGGTCTTCGCCACCGAGGAGCTGGAAGAGACCGCCAAGCTCTACCTGCTCCTGCGCAACCTCAACCCGCGGCAGCTGAGCCCCGGGCAGGTGGCCGATCTGGTGAGCCATTTCGACCTGACCCTGCCGGAGCCGGACGACCATGCCGGGCACGATCACGAGTGAGGGCGGTGGGTCCGCTCTCCCATCAGACCACCTCATCCTGAGGTGCGAGCGCAGCGAGCCTCGAAGGAGCCCTCCAGACGCCGCCGCGATCCCTGAGCCCTCCTTCGAGGCCTCCGCGACGCTCCGGCACCTCAGGATGAGGGGGAGGATGGTAGGATGGGGCTGCGGTGGTCTGCGCCTCACCCCTCGATCTTCGCGAACTCAGCCACTTCCCGCGTCGCGGCGCGCAGCGCGTTGAGCAGAGCCAAGCGGTTCTCGCGGAGCTTCGGATCGGGGGCGTTGACGGTCACGTCCTGGAAGAACGCGTCGACCGGCGCGCGCAGCGTCGAGAGCGCCTGCATGGCGCCGGCGAAATCCTCGCGGGCGACGGACGCCGAGGCGGTCTCCCGCGCCTTCGCCAGCGCCTCGGCGAGCGCCCGCTCGGCCGGCTCGCCCGCTTCCGCGAGGGCGGCGTCCGGCGCGGAATCGTAGGCGCGGCCGTCCTTCTTCTCCTCGATCCGCAGGATGTTGGCCGCGCGCTTGTAGCCCGCGAGCAGGTTCTTGCCGTCCTCGGTGTCGAGGAACTGGCCGAGCGCCTCGACGCGGCGCACGACCATCAGCAGGTCGTCCTGGCCGGGGAGGGCGAAGACGGCGTCGATCAGGTCGTGGCGGGCGCCCTGATCGCGGAGATAGACCTTCAGGCGATCGGCGAGGAAACCGAGGAGATCCCGCGCGTCGGCGCCGGCCCGCCCGGCGAGGCCGCGATCCGCCGCGCCGACCTGCTCCAGCAGCCGCAGGCGCAGGCCGCGGTCGAGGATCAGCCGGATCACGCCTAGCGCCGCCCGGCGCAGGGCGAACGGATCCTTGCTGCCCGTGGGCTTCTCGTCGATCGCCCAGAAGCCCGCCAGCGTGTCGAGCTTGTCGGCGAGCGCCACCGCGATGGAGACCGGATCGCTCGGCACCCGGTCGGAGGGGCCGAGCGGCTTGTAGTGCTCCTCGATGGCTGCGCAGACGCTGTCGTGCTCGCCCTGGAGCGCCGCGTATTTGCGGCCCATCAACCCCTGAAGCTCGGGGAACTCGCCGACCATCTCGGTGACGAGGTCGGCCTTGGCGAGGCGCGCGGCGCGCTCGGCGAGCGCCGGGTCGGCCCCCACCAGCGGCGCGAGGTCCTTCGCCAGGGCCGCGATGCGGGCGATGCGCTCGCCCTGCGTCCCGAGCTTCTCGTGGAAGACGATGCTGTCGAGCTTGGGCAGCCGGTCTTCCAGGCGGGTCGCCTTGTCGGTCTCCCAGAAGAACTTCGCGTCGGACAAGCGCGCCCGGACCACCCGCTCGTTGCCGGCGGTGATCGCTTGGCCACCGTCGGTGGCGACGAGGTTCGAGACCAGGATGAAGGCCGGCGCCAGGTCCTCCGCGCCGCCCTTGCGCAGAACGAAGCACTTCTGGTTCGCCCGGATGGTCGCCCGGATCGCCTCGGCTGGGATGTCGAGGAACGACGCGTCGAACGAGCCCATCAGCACCACCGGCCATTCCACGAGGCCCGACACCTCCTCCAGCAGGCCCTCGTCCTCCACGAGGTCGAGGCCGCGGGCGAAGGCGAGGTCGCGGGCGTCGTGCAGGATCACGTCCTTGCGCCGGTCGGCGTCGAGGATGACCTTCGCGCGCTCCAGCGCCTGGATGTAGTCGTCGAACCGGCGCACCTCGATCGCCTCGGGGGCGAGGAAGCGGTGGCCGTAGGTCACGGTGCCGGCGGCGATCCCGGCGACCGAGACGGGGACCACCTCCGGCGTCTCGGTCTCGGGCCCGAAGGTCGCGACGATCGACTGCAGGGGGCGCACCCAGCGCAGCGAGCCCGGCTCGGCCGAGGCCGCGCCCCAGCGCATGGATTTCGGCCAGGGGAAGCTCTTGACGATCTCGGGCAGGAGTTCGGCGAGCACGTCGAGCGTCTCGCGGCCGGGCCGCTCGATCACCGCGAGGTAGAACTCGCCCTTCTTCGGGTCGGTGACGGTCGTGGCCTGGTCGAGGCTCGTCAGGCCCGCGCCCTTCAGGAAGCCCTGGACGGCCGCCTCGGGCGCGCCGACCCGCGGGCCGCGGCGCTCCTCGCGCACGGCCTCGCCCCGGGCGGGCAGGCCGGCAATGTGGAGCGCCAAGCGGCGCGGCGTCGAGAACGCCCGGGCGCCCTCGTACAGAAAGCCGCGCGCCACGAGGGCGTCGGTGACGAGCTTCTTCAGATCCTCCGCCGCGCGCCGCTGCATGCGGGCGGGGATCTCTTCCGAGCGGAGTTCGAGCAGGAGGTCGGGCATGGGGCGGCCATATCGCCGCGCCGCACCCCTGTCGAGGGTCGGCGCGCGGGGCTCAGCGCGACTCGCCTTTGAGGATGGTCGAGAGCTGCCACTTCCGGTCGCCGATCGCGTGGGCGTCGGAGACCTTCCAGCCGCCATCCTCGCGCACGAGGTCGTACACGATGACGTTGGCGCCGTTGCCGCCCTTGCGCTCGACCGTGACCTTTGCCTGGTCCTTGCCCTCTGTGGCCTCCTTGAAGGTCAGGTTCTTCACCGTGTCGGGCTTCAGGGGCTCGCCGTTCAGGCGGTAGTCGAAATCGAGGTTGCCGGTGGCGCCGTTGGCCTGCTTCGCGTCGGCGTCGAACAGGCCCTGCAGGCGCTTCGAGTACACGGAGGAGTGATTCGGGTGCGGCTCGGCGTAGAGCTTCTTCACCGTGGCCTCAGGCCCGGGATCGGCCGCCAGCGCGGGGGCGAGGCCGAATCCGAGGAGGCTGAGGGCGAGGATCGTCTTCTTCATTGGGCATGTCCCGCGTCTGCGGACGCGCCGAGGCGCGCCGGTTGGCGGGGGTTGCAACGCGCGAGGGCTCAAGGGGCTCCGCGACGGGGCTCCCCTCCGTCATCGCGAGCGCAGCGAAGCGACCCAGGGCGTCGGGACGTCTGGCAGCGAGGCGCGACCCTGGATTGCTTCGCTCCGCTCGCAAAGACGGGCATGCGAAGTCTGCGACGCGCGCCGGTTTCGTCGGAATGACTCACGCCCCGCCGGCGGCGGTCCTCAACCACGCCGCGCCGCAGGCCTTGGCCAGTTCGCGCACGCGGAGGATGTAGCTCTGGCGCTCCGTCACCGAGATCACGCCGCGCGCGTCGAGCAGGTTGAACACGTGGCTCGCCTTGATGCACTGGTCGTAGGCTGGCTGCGCCATGCGGTGGCGTTCACCCTCCGCGTCCGGCGCGCCAGCCGCGAGGTAGGATCGGCAGGCGGCCTCCGCGTCGGTGAACTGGCGGAACAGCATCGCGGTGTCGGCCGCCTCGAAGTTGTGGCGGGAGTACTCCTGCTCGGCCTGCAGGAACACGTCCCCGTAGGTGATCCGGTCGGCGCCCTCGGCGCCGTTGAAGTCCAGGTCGTAGACGTTCTCGACGCCCTGGACGTACATGGCGAGCCGCTCCAGCCCGTAGGTCAGCTCGCCCGCCACCGGCGCGCACTCGAAGCCCGCCACCTGCTGGAAATAGGTGAACTGGCTGACCTCCATCCCGTCGCACCAGCACTCCCAGCCGAGGCCCCAGGCGCCCAGGGTCGGGCTCTCCCAGTCGTCCTCGACGAAGCGGATGTCGTGGAGCTTGAGGTCGACGCCGATGGCGGCGAGCGACGCGAGGTAGAGCTCCTGCAAGTTCGGCGGGTTCGGCTTCAGGATGACCTGGAACTGGTAATAGTGCTGGAGCCGGTTCGGGTTCTCGCCGTAGCGGCCGTCCTTGGGCCGGCGCGACGGCTGGACGTAGGCCGCCTTCCAGGGCTTCGGGCCGAGCGCCCGCAGGGTCGTGGCCGGATGGAACGTGCCGGCGCCGACCTCCATGTCGTAGGGCTGGAGGATCACGCAGCCCTGCGCCGCCCAGAATTCCTGAAGCGTCAGGATCAGACCCTGGAAGGATTTTTTCTGGGACATCGGTCTCGGCGGCTCGGGATCGCGCGGCGGCTGGGGCCGCCGGCGGGCCGGTTTAGGTGCGGGCGGCCGGGGGTGCAAGGCGAGGGGTGTCGACCGAGGGGGCGCGGCGCCGGCAGCCCGGGTTGCCTATGCGGTCCCGATGATGGTCCGCTGGCTGCGCATCCACGGAGAGAATCATGGATCCTGACCTCGCGATCCGCCCGATCAGCCCCGGAGACCGGGACGCCTGGCTGCCGCTCTGGCGGGGCTACCAGTCCTTCTACAAGGTCGACCTGTCGGACGCCGTCACCGACACGACCTGGCAGCGCCTCAACGATCCGGCCGAGCCGGTGGACGGCGCCCTGGCGTGGCGCGGCGCCGAGGCCGTCGGCCTCGTCCACCACATCCGCCACCGCTCGGCCTGGACGATCGGCGACTACTGCTACCTCCAGGACTTGTTCGTGGCGGACGGCACGCGCGGGCTCGGGATCGGCCGCCGGCTAATCGAGCACGTCTACGCGGCCGCGCAGGCCGCCGGCTGCTCGCGCGTCCACTGGCTGACGCACGAGACCAACGCGGACGCGATGCAGCTCTACGACCGGATCGCCGAGAAGTCGGGCTTCGTGCAGTACCGCAGGATCTTCTGAGCGCCAGCGCCCGACGTGCGCCGGGACACTCAAGCGTGGCGGTTTTTGGGCGATAAACCGGAACCGCCGAGCTGACGGCCAAGTTATCAGCGCAACAGGGGATCTCGGCACCTCAGCGCTGCCGAATATTACACGTCGGACCACTCGTCATGTTCAATGCTCGCACCCGCACCAGCTTCGGCCGCAAGAACATCGCCGTCTTCGCCGCGCTCGCCATCTCGTCGCTGGCCGCCACGCCCTTCGTGATGAGCGCCACCCGCGCGCTCGCCACTTCCGAAGACCAGCCGGTGGCCGCCACCCTGCGGGTCGAGCCGGTGGAGGTCGCCCCCGTGGCGGCCGCGCCGAAGGCTGAGGGAAGCTGCCTGCGCAAGGTCCGGGTGGTCTACAGCGGCTACGGCCAGTCGGCGGACGGGTGCGCGGCCCACTGACGCCAGCGCCCCGACTCAGCCGTGGGCCGGTGCGGTCCCGGCCAGACGCTTGAGATGGAGTTCCTCCAAGTCGATCTCCGTCTCGAGCTGCCGCAGCACCGAGCTGTGGATCCGGTTCTGCCGGTGCAGGTCGATCAGGGCCGACCGGCCTGAGCGCACGGCGAGCAGAGCGGCGGCGAAGTGCTCGGTCTTCTCGGCCTCCAGCGCCGCCCGCTCGTCGCGGTCCCGCGAGGCCGCCCGCACCCGGCGGCGGTACTCCTCCACGAGGCGAGGGTGCTTCAGCGCCCCGGTCTCGGGGAACACCAGACCCTGCAGCGCGGCGAGCCCGGCCTCGTTCACGACGACGCGGGCCATCGGCGCGTCGAGGTGGCCCTCGGGGAGGTGCGCCGCGGGGTCGAGGCGGAGGCTGCGGATCAGCGGCCCCAGGGTCGTGCCCTGCACGAGCACGGTGAACAGGATCACCGCGAAGGCCGCGACCAGGATCGCGTCGCGGCCGGGGAAATCCACCGGCAGCGCCAGGGCGGCCGCCAGTGTGACGACCCCGCGCATGCCGGCCCACCCGACGATCAGCGGCACGGCCGGGTTCGGGGCGGGCTCCTGCGCGCGGACCCGCGGCGACAGGAGCCGCCGCAGGTAGACGGCCGGGAACACCCAGAGCAGACGGGCGACGACGCAGGTCGCCGTGACGGCGAGCGCCAGCGGCAGCTCCGCCGCGAGCGCCCCCATCTGGCCGCCGGTCCGGGCGAGCACGCCGCGGAGCGCCAAGCCGATCAACACGAAGACCAAGGCCTCCAGCACGAAGACCACGAACTCCCACACCGCCACGGAATGGCGGCGGGCATGCGCGTCGAAGGTCTCGTGCTCCCGGCCGCCCATCATCAGGCCGCAGGCGACCACGGCCAGAACGCCGGAGGCGTGGATCTCCTCGGCCGCGAGGTAGGCGACGTAGGCGGCGAGGAAGCTCAGCACCGTGATGGCGTTCGCGTCGTGCATCCGGCGCATCACCAGGGTCACCGCCACTCCGCACGCGATCCCGACCGCGACACCCGCCACCGCGAGCCACGCGAAGCTGCCGGCCGCCGCCCAGGCGCTGAAGGTGCCGGTGAGCGCCGCCGCCACCGCGAAGCGGTAGAGCACGAGGCCCGAGGCGTCGTTCACGAGGCTCTCGCCCTCCAGGACCGTGATCATCCGGCGGGGCAGGGCGACGCGGGCCAGCACCGCCTTGGCGGCCACCGCGTCCGGCGGCGAGACGATGGCGCCGAGGGCGAAGCAGGCGGCCCAGGGCAGGGACGGCACCACCGCGTGGGCGACGAGCCCGACCACGAGGGTCGTGAACAGGACCGCACCGAGGGACAGGGACAGGATCGGGCCGAGGCTCGCCCGGAAGTCGCGCCAGACGGTGAAGTAGGCGGATTCGAGCAGGAGCGGCGGCAGGAACAGGACCATGATCAGGTCCGGATCGAGATCGAAGGCCGGCAGGCCCGGCACCACCGCCAGCGTCATGCCGCCGAAGACGAGGGCGGCGGCCGGCGGGAAACCGAGGCGCCCGGCCGCCAGCGACAGCAGCAGGGCCGCGCCGAGGAGACCGAGGATCAGCTCGAACAGGGCGACGGATGTCATCGGTGGATCGGGCCCGGCGCCGGAGGCCCGGCAAGCGCGGCCGTTCTAGGACGTTTCCTTGTCGGATGAATACCGCGTCGGCCGTGGGTTCACCGAGGGTCGCGGTGCGGGCCGCGCCCTAGAGAGCCCCTTCCCGCACGGCGCCCGGGTCGGCCAGCGCGTGCAGGATGCGCGCGGCGCTGTGGGCGAAGCGCAGCGTCACGGCCTTGCGGCGGGCGCCGCTCAGCGGGTGCTCGGGCGGCTCGCGCAGGATCCCGGCCCCGTAGGCGTCGGCGACGATCAGGCCGCACTCTTCCGGGATCAGCGACTCGGGCACGTCCTCGGGGATGGCGAAGAAAAACCGGTCGCAGAAGTCGCGGTAATCCGGCCATTTCCGGTCGGCGCGGAAATCGGCCACGCTCGACTTGATCTCCACGATGGTGAGCTTGCCGGCGCCGCAGAGCGCGATCACATCGGCGCGGCGGCCGTTGACGAGGGAGAATTCCGGCAGGGTGACGCAGCCCATCTCGGAGAACAGCCGGCGCACGCCGCGCTGGATGCGCAGGGCCGTGGGCGATTGCCGCCGGTCGGGCGGCAGCAGCGCCTCGACGGCCGGGGGCGCGGAATCGGGAAGGCCGAGGGAAGCGGACATCGAGCTCGGGGGATGAGGCTGCGGGTGCGTCTGTACCGAATCGGGACATCCTGCCAAGTCGCACTCGGTCCGTCACCTGCGGCGCGGCATCGCCCCACGCATCACCCCGGGGCGATCACCCGAGGCAGGCCCGGATCGCGTCGAACCCGTCGGTGAGGGCGGCCGGGCCGGGCTGCAGGATCAGCGGCGACTTGATCTCGTGGATGCGCCCGTCGCGCACCGCCGGGATCGCCGCCCAGCCGGGCCGGGACCGGATGCGCTCGACATTGACCCGCTTGCCGCACCACGAGGCGAGGATCACGTCGGGCGCGGCCGCGATCACCTGCTCGGCGGTGACGATCCGGTCCTTCGCGGCCGGCTGGCGGCTCAGCTCCGGGAAGACGTCCCGCCCGCCCGCGAGGCCGATCAGGTCCGAGACCCAGCCGATGCCGGAGATCATCGGCGCGTCCCACTCCTCGAAGTAGACGCGCGGGGGCGGCCGCTCCCGGACCGAGGCGGCGGCCGCGGCCAGCCGCGCCTCGAGGCCCGCCGCCAGGGTCTCGGCCCGCTCCGGCAGGCCCACGAGGGCGCCGAGCGTGCGCACCATCGCGAGGCAGCCCGCCACGTCGCGCTGGTTGAACAGGTGGACCGCCACGCCCGCGCGGGCGAGGTCGGCGACGATGCCGGCCTGGAGGTCCGAGAAGGCCAGGACGAGGTCCGGCGCCAGCGCCAGGATCTTCGGGATGTCCGCACTGGTGAAGGCCGAGACGCGCGGCTTCTCCCGGCGGACCCGGGGCGGGCGCACCGCGTAGCCCGAGACGCCGACGATCCTGTCCTCCGCGTCCAGGAGGTACAGGGTCTCGACCGTCTCCTCTGTGAGGCAGACGATCCGCTCGGGCGGGAAGCGGCGCATCAGCGGTCGGGCCGGATCATCGGTCGAGCCGCATCACCGGTCGAGCCACGTGAGCAGCCCGGCCCCGGGGGCCAGAAGGACGAAGGCCCAGACCAGCGCGGAGGCGACGTTGGCCAGCTGGAACGGCAGCCGCGCCAGGCCGAGGATCCCGGCGAAGAGCGGGACCAGGGCACGGGCCGGCCCGAAGAAGCGCCCCAGGGCCACCGCGGCGATGCCCCACCGGCCGATGAAGGCCTCGGCCTTGGCCATGAGCTCGGGATAGCGCCGCAGCGGCCACTTGGTCTTCGCCCCCGGCCCGAGCCAGCGCCCGGCCTCGTACGAGATCCAGTCGCCGAGGGCGGCCCCGAGCGCCGCGGCGATCACCACCGGCCAGAACGGGATGTCGGCGCCGCCGACGAGGGCCCCGATGCCGACCAGGATCACGGTCGCCGGGACGAACAGCGACAGGATCGCGATCGATTCGCAGAAGGCGAGGCCACCCGCGATGACCGGCGTCCAGGCCTTGTGCGCCTCCACGAAGGCGAGGGTCGAGGTGCGCAGGGCTTCGATGTCCATGGGCTCCGAACGGGGCTGTAGGGATAGGGGGAGGGTCGGTCCCATCTGAGGCGCGCGGGGGAGGGCGGCAAGGGACAGGGGTGCGGCCGGCGCGGGAACCGGCTAACCGTAGCGGGACAACGAGCGAGTCCCGCGTTGAACGTCCTGTCGATCCAGTCCCACGTCGCCTACGGCCATGTCGGCAACGCCTCGGCGGTGTTCCCGATGCAGCGGCTCGGGGTCGAGGTCTGGCCGGTCCACACGGTGCAGTTCTCAAACCACACCGGCTACGGCGCGTGGCGCGGCCCCGTCTTCGACGCGGCGATGATCCGCGAGGTGGTGCGCGGCATCGGCGAGCGCGGCGTCCTGGGCCGCTGCGACGCGGTCCTGTCGGGCTACATGGGCTCGGCGGAGATCGGCGCCGCGATCCTGGAGGCGGTGGACGCCGTGCGCGCGGCGAACCCGCGGGCGCTCTACTGCTGCGACCCGGTGATCGGCGACGTCGAGGAGGGCGTCTACGTGCGGCCCGGCATCGAGGCGTTCCTGCGCGAGCGCGCTGTCCCGGCCGCCGACATCCTTACCCCCAACCAGTTCGAGCTCGGCCTGCTCACCGGCCTGCCGAGCGGCACCCTGGCGGAGGCCGGGGCCGCGATCGCGGCGCTCCGGGCGCGCGGGCCGCGGGTGGTCCTGGTCACCTCGGCGCTCTGCGCCGACACGCCCGCCGACAGCATCGACCTGCTCGCGGGCGCGGAGGGGCGGGTGTTCCGGGTCCGGACGCCGCGGCTCGCCATCGCGGTGAACGGGGCCGGCGACTGCATCGCGGCGCTGTTCCTGGTGCATTACGCCCGGACCGGCTCGGCCGAGGCGGCGCTGGGCGCGGCGGCGGCCTCGATCTACGGGCTGCTCAAGCGCACCGCCGAGGCGGGATCGCGGGAGATCCTGACGGTCGCCGCGCAGGAGGAGTACGTGAACCCGAGCGCGCGGTTTCCGGTCGAGGCGGTCTGAGGCGCCCCCGGCAAACCGCTCCGCCCAAGTCCGCAGAGAGCAGGAAGGATCGACCCGATGGCGCGCCGCTTCGTCACCCTCGATGTGTTCACCGAGCGGAGGCTCGCCGGCAATCCACTCGCCGTGGTGCTCGACGCGGAGGGGCTCGACACCGCGGCCATGCAGGCCATCGCGCGGGAGTTCAACCTGTCGGAGACGGTCTTCGTCTTCCCGCCCGCGGAGGCCCGGCACCGGGCGTCGCTGCGCATCTTCACCCCCGCCCGGGAGCTGCCCTTCGCCGGGCACCCGACGGTGGGCACGGCCGTGCTGCTGGCGCTGCAGGACCCGACCCGGGGCGACGCCCGGGCCTTTGGCCTGGAGGAGGGGATCGGGATCGTCCCCTGCGTGGTCGAGACCCTGGCGGACGGGACCGGCGGACGGGCCCGGTTCCGCCTCCCGGTCCTGCCGGACTACCTCGGTCCCGGCCCCGATCCCGCCGTGCTGGCGCGGCTCCTGGGCCTCGAGCCCGGCGACATCGGCACCGGCCGGCACGCGCCGAGCCGCCACGGCGTGGGGCCGACCTTCACCTGCGTGCCGGTGGCGTCGGTCGCCGCCCTCGACGCCGCCCGGACGGCCCAGGCGCCCGATCCGGCCGACGGGCTCTACCTCTACGCCCCGGATCCCGAGGGCACCGGTCAGCGCTGGCGCGTCCGCATGTTCGCGCCGAATGTCGGCGTGCCGGAGGATCCCGCCACCGGCTCGGCGGCCTCCGCCTTCGCGGGGGTGCTGATGCAGTTCGAGGCGCTGGGCGACGGCACCCACGACGTGGCGATCCGCCAGGGCGAGGCGATGGGGCGGCCGAGCGACATCGCGCTCCAGCTCACGATCGCGGCCGGCGCCCTGCAGGGCGTCGAGATCGGCGGCGCCGCCGTGATCCTGTCGGACGGCAGCCTGCATGTCTGAAGGCTCCTCCGACGGCGTCTCCGACGGCTTCCGGATCACCCGCGTCGCGGAGGTGGCGGCGCGGTTCGTAGACCACGACTGGGCCTTCCCGCGCGTGCACGAAGCCGCCATCGCGGCCCACTGGCAGACCCGGCTGCGCCGCAGCCCCGGCATGTTCGACGGGACCGTCCTGCTGTGCTGCGACCACGCCGTTACCGACGGGGTCGCCCGCCTCGACCTGTTCGCGACGCGCTACGCGACCTTCACCTACTACCGGGACAGGCCCCACGCAGAGGCCCGCATCGCCAACGCCTTCGCGGCGATCGTGCCCTGGACGGCGGACGGCGCCGTCCTGCTCGGCGAGATGGGCGCCCACACGGCCAATGCCGGCCAGCTCTACTTCCCCTGCGGCACCCCGGATCCGGACGACGTGCGCGGCGCGCGGGTCGATCTCACCGGCAGCGCCGCACGGGAACTCGCCGAGGAGACCGGCCTCGCGCTGCCCGCCGGGGCCGAGACGGAATGGGTTCTGCTGGAGGGGGAAGGCCAGCTCGCCTTCCTGCGGCCGGTGCGCTTCCCCGAACCCGCCGCCCGGCTCGTGGCGCGCATCGCCGACCATCTCGGCGCCGAGGACGAGCCGGAACTCGCCCGGATGCACGTGGTGCGAGGCCGCGAGGACATCGATCCCGCGCGGATGCCGGGCTTCGTGCGGGCCTACTTGGCGGACGCGTTCCCGCCCGCCCGCTAACCGGCGCGGCGCGCAGGGAAAGACATTCGTCTCCCCACGGAGGTCGGCCGGATGTCGTATCGTTTGCCGACCACGAGCAATACAGATTTCCGTTTCATTGACCGCCCTTGCGGCAAGCATAAACTCGGATTTCCACCGAACAGCCCTGCACAAAGCGGGCAGCGTATCCCGGCAGGCCCCATGTTCATCCGATCTCACTTGCGGCCCGGTGGCCGCCGGCTCGCCGGGGCGCGGCTCGCGACCGCACTGACGCTGGCCACCGTGACGCTGGCCGCGGTGGCCGCCCGCGCGGAGGAGGTCGTCCTGCGGGTCGGCGACCAGAAGGGCGGGAACCGGTCGCTCCTTGAGATCGCCGGCTACGCGAAGGATCTGCCCTACCGGATCGCCTGGTCAGAACTCCCCGCCGCCGCGCCGATCCTGGAGGCGCTCAACGCCGGCGCTCTCGATGTCGGCTACACCGGTGACCTCTCCTTCCTCACCGTCGTCGCGGCCGGGGCACCGATCAAGGCGATCGGTGGCACCAAGTCCGATCCCCGGACGCAGGCGATCCTGGTCCGCGCGGATTCTCCGATCCGCTCGGCCGCAGATCTGAAGGGGAAGCGGCTCGCCGGCACCCGCGGCGGCTGGGGCCAGTTCCTGATCAGCGCGACGCTGGAGAAGGCCGGGATCGCGCCGTCCGAGGCCACCTTCGCGCCACTCAACCCGGTCGACGCGAAGGTCGCGCTGATGGCCGGCTCGGTGGATGCCTGGGCGGTCTGGGAGCCCTACGTCGCGTTCGCGACGCTCAAGGACG
The DNA here is from genome assembly GCF_001424445.1 of Methylobacterium sp. Leaf361. NCBI lineage: Bacteria > Pseudomonadati > Pseudomonadota > Alphaproteobacteria > Hyphomicrobiales > Methylobacteriaceae > Methylobacterium > Methylobacterium sp. Leaf361. Next base: position 122,192 of record NZ_LMPY01000005.1, read on the forward strand.
GGGCCCGGCCGATCGCGGACGGCGCGGGCCTCACGCCGACCATCACCTTCATCGTCGCCTCGGACAGCGCCATCGCCACCACGCGGGCGGCGCTGCAGGACCTCCTGAGCCGCCTGAACCGGGCGCGACTCTGGTCGCTGGACCATCTGGACGCCTACGCCCGGAACACGGCCGCGCTGACCAAGATGCCGGAGGACGTCCTGCGCGCGGCCTACACGGCGCAGCGGACCAGCCCGATCGCGCTCGACGAGGGCGTCGTGAAGGAGGTCCAGGACGCCTCGGACCGGGCGACGCGGTACGGCATCCTGTCGAAGACGCTCGACGTCGGCCGGGCCGTGGACCGGAGCTTCACGGAAGCGGCCTCGAACTGAGCGGGGCGCGGTCGTCACGCCCCGCGATTTTTGCGGCACTGCGGGAGCTTCACTGTTTCCGGCACGTTCACCAGGGGCTCCCCGCAGCGGCACGTGGCCGGGCGGGTCGCGTTCCGGAGTGTCCATGTCCGATTCCCGTCGTCCCGCATCGCAGGCCCGCGCGACCCGCTCGCGCATCCAGGAAGGCCAACCCTATCCCCTCGGCGCCACCTGGGACGGGCTCGGGGTCAATTTCGCGCTGTTCTCGGCCCACGCCACCAAGGTTGAGCTCTGCCTGTTCGACGACCAGGGTGAGCAGGAGATCGAGCGCATCGAGCTGCCCGAGTACACGGACGAGATCTGGCACGGCTACCTGCCCGACGCGCGCCCCGGCACGATCTACGGCTACCGCGTCCACGGCCCCTACGAGCCGAAGGCCGGACACCGGTTCAACGCCAACAAGCTGCTGATCGACCCCTACGCCAAAGGGCTCGTCGGCTCGATCACCTGGAACCCGGCCCTGTTCGGCTACCAGATGGAGACGGGCGACGACCTGACCTTCGACGAGCGCGACAGCGCCCCCTACACGCGCCGCTCCCGCGTCATCGACCCAGCCTTCACCTGGGGACGCCACCGCAAGCCGCTGATCCCCTGGGAGAAGACCATCGTCTACGAGGCCCACGTCAAGGGCATGACCAAGCTCGACCCGCGGGTGCCGGAGAAGCTGCGCGGAACCTATGCCGGTCTCGGCACCCGGGACGTGCTCGACTACATCAAGAGTCTCGGTGTCACCTCGGTGGAGCTGCTGCCGGTCCACTCTTTCGTGCAGGACGACTACCTGCAGCAGAAGGACCTGGTGAATTACTGGGGCTACAACACGATCTCGTTCTTCACCCCCGCACGGCGCTACGCCGCGGTGCCGGATTTCGCCTTCTCCGAGTTCAAGGAGATGGTCTCGCGCTTCCACGGCGCCGGCCTCGAGGTGATCCTCGACGTGGTCTACAACCACACCGCCGAGGGCAACGAGAAGGGTCCGACTCTCTCGTTCAAGGGCGTCGACAACGCCTCCTACTACCGGCTGCTGCCGAACGATCCGCGCTACTACATCAACGACACCGGCACCGGGAACACCTTCAACCTGTCGCACCCGCGGGTGCTGCAGCTCGTCACCGACTCCCTGCGCTACTGGGCGCAGGAGATGCAGGTGGACGGGTTCCGTTTTGACCTCGCCACGATCCTGGGCCGCGAGCCCTACGGTTTCGACGAGGGCGGCGGCTTCCTCGACACCTGCCGACAGGACCCGGTGCTCAACAACGTCAAGCTGATCGCCGAGCCGTGGGATTGCGGCCCGGGCGGCTACCAGGTCGGCGGTTTCCCGCCGGGCTGGGCCGAGTGGAACGACCGGTTCCGCGACGACGTCCGCGCCTACTGGAAGGGCGACGGCGGGCTGCTGCCGGACCTGGCGGCGCGCGTCTCGGGCTCGGCCGACAAGTTCAACAAGCGCGGGCGCAAGCCCTGGGCCTCGGTGAACTTCCTCACCGCCCATGACGGCTTCACCCTGCACGACACGGTCTCGTACAACGACAAGCACAACGAGGCGAACGGCGAGGGCAACCGGGACGGCCACTCGCACAACCTCTCGTACAATTACGGGGTGGAGGGCCCGACGGACGATCCCGAGATCCGGGCGGTGCGCCTGCGCCAGATGCGCAACATGCTGGCGACCCTGTTCCTGTCCCGCGGCACGCCGATGCTGCTCGCGGGCGACGAGTTCGCCCGGACCCAGAACGGCAACAACAACGCCTACTGCCAGGATAACGAGGTCTCCTGGCTCGACTGGGGGGCGATCGGCGACGAGCAGCGGGATCTGGCCGAGTTCACCCAGCGCCTGATCATCCTACGCAACGCCCTGCCGATCCTGAGCCGCGGGCGGTTCCTCACCGGCCAGTACGACGAGGAGTTCGGCGTCAAGGACGTGACGTGGCTGCGGCCGGACGGCAGCGAGATGGCGGGCGAGAACTGGTCGGACGGCGAGGCCCGGGCCTTCGCGGTCCAGCTCGACGGGCGCGCCCAGGCCACCGGCCTTCACCGCCGCGGCGGCGACGCGACGCTGCTGATCATGTTCAACGCCTACCACGACCTCGTGACGTTCACGCTGCCGGAATCGGTCGGCGGCGTGGCCTGGACGCGGCTCCTCGACACCAACCTGCCCGACAGCCAGGACGTGGAGAGCTTCAAGTTCGGCTCCGGCTACGACGTGACCGGGCGCTCGCTCCTGATGTTCGTGCTGAAGCCCGAGGACAGCCCCGGGGTCGAGGACAACGCCATGGAGCGCTCTTACCAGCACGTGATGCAGGCCTTCGAGCGGGCGAACGTAGAGCATGTCCGCTTCCACCTCGACGACGTGGAGGGGTGAGGGACGCGGCCGGGCGGTTTTCGCATCGCCCGGCCATCTGCGCCTTGCGCCGGACTGCGCACCCGGCTAACAGCACGGCACCGCGCGGCCCTGGTCGCGCCCAGCGCGCCGCGTGCGCGCCCGGGTGCTCGGTTCGCGGACGGAGGGGTGGCCGAGTGGTTGAAGGCGCACGCCTGGAAAGTGTGTATACCGGAAACGGTATCGCGGGTTCGAATCCCGCTCCCTCCGCCAACTTGCATTGAATTCCCTTCCAATTTTCCGAAATCCGTGCCTTTACTACACCAGCCGCCCCGATGTGATCGTCAATAACCTCGCGACCTTCTCCGATCTGCGCATGGCCGCCGAGGTCAGCGACCAGGACATCGACGACGCCGTCAACGCGGTGCTCCCGGATCTAGATCTGGCGACCGAGGCTTGCTCGCTCGCGAAGGGCTGAAGTCTCGACCTCATCAAGTCGCTTCGCACGAACACTCGCGCAGCTGAGGCGTGACCACCGACAAGGTGGCCTGGAAGCGCAATGGTCCAGACTGCGATCCTGCCGGTACACATGGCGAAGGCAAGACCGAGAAAGACTCCGCGACGAGCTGAACTGATGCGGTGGATGCCCCCCACCGACCGGCATCTCGTATGCCTGACGGTTGTATCGGAACCTATTATAGAGGTCATCCACCGCAACAGTTCATCCCATATCCGCTGCACGGCCCGCAACGAGATCCCGACAGCCCGTGCCACGGCACGGCCGGTCCAGTGGGTGATCTCGCCGGGCGGCTCCGAGCAGGTCAGCGCCAGCACCTCGGCCACCGTCTCAATCGAATGGGGCAGCGTGCCGGGCGGACGCGTCTTGTCGCGCAGTAGACCTTCGACGCCAGCCTCGGCGTAGCGCCGCTGCCAGCGCCACATGGCCCGGCGGCTGACGCTTAGCCGCCGGGCGACGTCCTGGACATCAGGCGCTCGGCCGAAAGCAAGACGATGTGGGCGCCCTGGATATGTTTGAGCGAGCGAGAGCGGTCGCTGGCGATCGCAACCAGCCATGCCGCGTCGCTCGCATCGAGAAAAACGCATACGGTCTGAGCCATGGCCCAGACTCGCACCCCTCACCGCCTGCGTGAATCCTCCGTTCGCGTCACTGCACTAGCGGATAGCGAAAGCCCTCAAAATCGGAAACGAATGCGGATCTGAACGAAATTTTTGTCCGAAAAGGCGCCTTCCGATCGCCAAATTCCCAAGGGCCACCGTGTCGATTTTAACACATTCATCATCATAGAAATCTGTATGCTACCTAGAAGTTGTGCGAATGGCGGTCTGATGGACATGGGATCTGGCGACACGGACAACCGCAACGTGACTTTGCAGGATTTGCAACCTCGCGAGGAGCGTTGGCGTACCCTCAGACAGCGGCCGGTCATCGCTTGGTTTACCGGCCTGTCCGGCTCCGGTAAGTCGAGCATAGCCAATGCCGTTGATCGCGCGCTGACGCAGGCCGGGCGCCACACCATGGTGCTCGACGGCGACAACCTACGTCACGGCCTCAGCAGGGACCTGGGCTTCACCGACGCCGACCGCGTTGAGAATATCCGACGCGCGGCTGAGACGGCTCGTTTGATGGCTGATGCCGGCTTGGTGGTGATCATTTCGCTGATCTCACCCTTCCGCCAAGAACGCGCGATGGCCCGCAGCATCGCTGGCGAAATACCTTTCCTCGAAGTCTATATTAATACGCCACTCCAGATTTGTGAGCGGCGAGACCCGAAGGGGCTGTATCTAAAAGCCCGAGCAGGGAAGATCGCGCATTTCACCGGCATCTCCGCCCCTTACGAAGCTCCCAAAGCACCTGATCTGGCGGTACCGACCGAAGGCCACACGATTGAGAGCTCGGCTGCACCAATCATCTCTAGGTTGATGCAAATTTCGATGGCAAATGCGTCTATCTGTTCGGACGTCAACTCACGAAAAATTGATTGCGCTCCAATGCTCGAAGTTGCTTGAAGCCGACCGATGGCGGTGGTGGACGCATCAAGACACATCTATTTGTCGGCTGAATGGCGCAAAAGGGCGTTTCATCAGGCGGCGTTTATGATTTATGTCCGAAAGCACCTAGAGGTAGGTCAATACTATTGCTCCGATGACGGCAGCATTCAGGGCGTCATAATTAATTTATGGCCAGTAGAAAACGGTTCGGAAGTCCTTGTACAGCGGCACTCGAATTCTAAAATTGTTCGCATTTTCGTCCCCAGCGAGATGCGGCCCAAAAAGCAGTGACATCTGATGGGATACAATTTCATATAGTGCTGTGAACCTTTGACCCATCGGAGCTTCGCGTCTCCCGTCACCCACTTCACATTCTCGCGATCCGAGCGCGATCCCGAAGGACGAGACCTGCCGGAACTGGAATCGGTGGCGATCGGTCGGCGACGGCCCCCTGCAGGGATAGGCCACCGGCAATTAGCTAACCTGCGTCGTGTACCGTGACGTGTGCATCTCTAACTTGGTGGTCTAGGTGTTTGATCCCGCGATGTGGTGGTACGGTTGACCACCATGGGGCGAGGGATGCGCTATGGGCCAAATTCTCCACGGCAGCGCCCGCACGACGGAGCGGCTGCGTTGAAGGTCAAGCGGTGAGTGGCTGCCAGGGCGTGCGGTTGCGGATGATCGCGTTGAGCGTCACCAGAAGCTTCCGCATTACCGCCAGGAGGGCGACCTTCCTCGGCCGGCCACGCTCAGTGAGCCGCTCGTAGAAGGGTCGGAACGGAGAGCCTCGCCGGATGGCGGTCAGGGCTGCCATGTACAGCACGCCCCGCACCGACGTTCGCCCGCCCGCGATGGATCGCCGACCGCGCATCAGGCCAGAATCGCGGTTGATCGGCGCGATACCGACGAGAGCTGCGAGCTGGTGGCGGCCGATGGTGCCGAGTTCAGGAAGCTGAGCCAGAAGCGTACGCGCGGTGACGTCGCCGATGCCCGGAACGGACTTGAGCAGCGCCTCGGTCTCGCACCAGACCGGAGAGGCCTTGATGGCTTGACCAATGTCACCGTCGAGTTCCGAGAGCTCGCTCTCCAGGAAGGTGATGTGCCGATTGAGCCTCCGGATCAGCTGTTTGTCCACGGCTTGATCGCGGCGGTTGGTCTCCATGTTGATCATCCCAATGATCTGCCGCCGCCGGCTCACGAGCTCGGCGAAGTGGCTTCTCTCCGGTTCTGGCAGGGGCCTGGCTGGTGGTCTGATGCGTTCAGCGAAGAGGGCGATCACCTCAGCGTCGAGCGTGTCGGTCTTCGCCAGCCGGCCCATGGCTCTGGCGAAGTCGCGGATTTGGCGTGGGTTGACGATGCAGAGCGGCAGTCCGGCCGCAGCGAGCGCTGCAGCGACACTCGCCTCGAAGCCACCCGTGGCTTCCAGAACGACGAGGGCAACCGGGAGGCTACTGAAGCGGCGCGCGAGAACCTCCAGCCCCTTCGCGTCGCGAGGGACATGGAAGGCCTCGCCTGAGGGTCTGAGGTGAACGTCGAGGCGGTCCTTGGACACGTCGATGCCGACAAAGATGGTGCGTTGTTCGTCCATGACCCTACCTTGCAAATGCGGGCTCGGGCCCGAGCGGCTGTCCGGGTTCGGGACTGTGGGGGTGAGGGCCGCACCTTGCTCTGTCACGGGCTTACAAGCCCAAGGCGAACGCGGGCTCACCCTCACCGTGTAGCCTCGCTGGCTTCGCGTCAGCGGGCAACTTCAAGATACAAGGCGATCCGTCGCGCAATACAGCTACGTCAAGAGAGTGTGAGAGCGGCGGCCAAGCGCTACGGCGTCAGCCCGACGACGATCCAGAAATGGCGCGCACGGCAGTCGACGGCAGATGCCGCCCTGGGGCCGAAAGAAGCTCGGTCGACGGTCCTGACACTGGAGGACGAGGCGACCATCGTCGCCTTCCGCCGGCATACCCTGTTGCCGCTGGACGACTGCCTCTACGGCCTGCAGCCCACGATCCCGCATCTGACCCGCTCGTCGCTGCACCGTTGCCTTGAGCGGCACGGCATCAGCCGCCTGCCCGAGATGAAGGGCGACAAGCCCAAGAAGAAGCGCTTTGCCGATTACCCCATCGGCTACGTCCACATCGACATCGCCGAGGTCAGGACGGAGGAAGGCAAGCTCTACCTGTTTGTGGCTATTGAACTGCGCCGAGTATCTCGGAGGCTTTTTGGTTTGGGTCAGGCTGCAAGGTTTGGACCTCGGCCTGGGCATAGTAGCGCGCTTCCGCCTCGGCGGGAGGGATGTGGCCGATGGGTTCGAGCAGTCGGCGGTTG
>NZ_LMPY01000006.1:0-124105 GCF_001424445.1 Methylobacterium sp. Leaf361
CGACGACATCCTCCGGCTTGTGCCGCTTCGTTCCCATCTGTCCGTCCTCGTCCTGGCGACGACATCCTCCGGCTTGTGCCGCTTCGTTCCCATCTGTCCGTCCTCGTCCTGGCCCGAAAGCCATACCTCAGGGCGGACCACTTCACTGGGGGCGGATCAACCGTCAGCCGATCCCCTGAACCATCCGTCTGAGTCAGTGCACTAGATCACGTCAAATCCGGCTCAACGTCGTGCGCTCGGAACTTCCGAACCTCCGCGACGTGCCGCTGTAGGCTCCCGGCGATGTCGGCCGGCGTCCCGCGTTGTCGCCCGCATGGCCGCGCTCAAATCCAAGCTGTCGCCCAGCCAGGGACTGATGGCCCGCATCATGCGGATCGTCCGCACCTGCCCGGATGCGGCCTCCGAGGTCTTGGAGCTGATATTCCTCGTCAGGGATCGTTATCGGAGGCAGCACAACGGTCCCGCCCATGCCGCCGGCATCGCCTTCGGAGCATGGGCCGAGGCCGATGCCGGAGTTAAAGGTCTGTAGGCCGCCAAAGAGCGGCTCGGTGATCACCAAGGTCGGCAAGCTGAAGATGCCGGCGAGCTACCGCTGCTCCAACAAGGAGGCTGCGTTCCAGGTCGGCGAGATCGTGTCGTATCGACTAGGTCCGTAAAACCGCTTTGCTGCCAGCCTTTTGCGTCACCGAGAATATCCGAGACGCGATGAGCACCTCGCAGCCTGGATACGGTCAAGCTTTGGTATCGAATGTTGCAAGCAAATCACGTTTCCTCAAAGCCCGGCCGCACTGCGACAAAACAGGATGTGTCGGTTGCATCCGAGCCGAGACAGGATGAAGCTGTCACGGTCTGAGAGGGTTATCGAATGCCGATGCATGCGACGAACGACCTTTTCCAGAGCTTCTCCGGAGTGTTGCATGCAATCGACATGCCGGGCGCCATGCTCGCCGCACTGCGACAAAAGCGGGCCTGTCGGTTGCATCCGAGCCGAGACAGGATGAAGCTGTCACGGTCTGAGAGGGTTATCGAATGCCGATGCATGCGACGAACGACCTTTTCCAGAGCTTCGCCCGAGGGTACGAGGCCCGCCGCGACACGGAGATGACGCTCTCCGAGTACYTGGAGGCCTGTCGCGACGAGCCCCTKATGTACGCCTCGGCCGCCGAGCGCATTCTCGCGGCGATCGGCGAGCCGGAATTCGTGGACACCGCCAGGGATTCGCGCCTCGGCCGGATCTTCATGAACCGGACGATCCGGACCTACCCGGCCTTCCGCGAATTCTACGGCATGGAGGAGACGATCGAGCGGATCGTCTCGTTCTTCCGCCACGCCGCGCAGGGCTTGGAAGAGCGCAAGCAGATCCTCTACCTGCTCGGGCCGGTGGGCGGCGGTAAGTCGTCGCTGGCCGAGCGGCTGAAGCTCCTGATGGAGGTTCACCCCGTCTACGTMCTCAAGGCYGGGGACGAAGTGTCGCCGGTCTTCGAGAGCCCGCTGGGCCTGTTCGACCCCGAGACCATGGGCGAGGAGATCCAGCGCCGCTACGGCATCCCGCGCCGGCGGCTGACCGRCCTGATGAGCCCCTGGGCGCTSAAGCGCCTCGACGAGTTCAACGGCGACATCTCGCGCTTCAAGGTGATCAAGGTCCGGCCGTCGCGCCTGCGCCAGATCGCCAYCGCCAAGACCGAGCCGGGCGACGAGAACAACCAGGACATCTCCTCGCTCGTCGGCAAGGTCGACATCCGSCGGCTGGAGACGCTGTCGCAGGCCGATCCCGAYGCCTACTCGTACTCGGGCGGCCTGAACCGRGCGAACCAGGGCATCCTCGAGTTCGTCGAGATGTTCAAGGCGCCGATCAAGATGCTGCACCCGCTGCTCACGGCGACGCAGGAGGGCAACTACGTCGGCACCGAGAATATCGGCGCGATCCCGTTCACCGGCGTGATCCTGGCGCACTCGAACGAGGCCGAGTGGCAGACCTTCAAGACCAACAAGAACAACGAGGCCTTCATCGATCGGATCTACGTGATCAAGGTCCCGTACTGCCTGCGCGTCACCGAGGAGCAGCGGATCTACGAGAAGCTGATCTCCGGCTCGGAGCTGTCGGACGCGGCCTGCGCCCGGCGCGATCCCGTTCACCGGCGTGATCCTGGCGCACTCGAACGAGGCCGAGTGGCAGACCTTCAAGACCAACAAGAACAACGAGGCCTTCATCGACCGGATCTACGTGATCAAGGTCCCGTACTGCCTGCGCGTCACCGAGGAGCAGCGGATCTACGAGAAGCTGATCTCCGGCTCGGAGCTGTCGGACGCGGCCTGCGCSCCCGGCACGCTGGAGATGCTGGCGCGGTTCTCGGTGCTGTCGCGGCTCCGCGAGCACGCCAATTCCAACGTCTTCTCCAAGATGCGGGTCTACGACGGCGAGTCCCTGCGCGAGGTCGATCCCCGCGCCCGCTCGATGCAGGAGTACAAGGACACGGCCGGCGTCGACGAGGGCATGGACGGGATCTCGACCCGTTTCGCCTTCAAGGTGCTGGCCGCGACCTTCAACCACGACACCACCGAGGTCTCGGCCGACCCGGTGCACCTGATGTACGTGCTGGAGCAGTCGCTGCGCCGCGAGCAGCTCCCGCCCGAGACCGAGAAGAAGTACCTCGAATTCATCAAGACCGAACTGGCCCCGCGCTACGCGGAGTTCATCGGGCACGAGATCCAGAAGGCCTACCTCGAATCGTACCACGATTACGGGCAGAACCTGTTCGACCGGTACATCGACTACGCCGACGCCTGGATCGAGGACCAGGACTTCAAGGACGCCGAGACCGGCCAGCTCATGAACCGGGAGCTCCTGAACCAGGAGCTGACCAAGATCGAGAAGCCCGCCGGGATCGCCAACCCGAAGGACTTCCGCAACGAGGTGGTGAAGTTCGCCCTGCGCTCCCGGGCGCAGCACGGCGGCCGGAATCCCAGCTGGACCAGCTACGAGAAGCTGCGCGAGGTGATCGAGCGGCGGATGTTCTCCCAGGTGGAGGAGCTGCTGCCGGTGATCTCCTTCGGCTCGAAGAAGGACGGCGAGACCGAGAAGAAGCACGGCGAGTTCGTCGAGCGCATGGTCGCGCGCGGCTACACCGAGCGGCAGGTCCGCCGCCTGGTGGAGTGGTACATGCGGGTGAAGCAGGCCGGCTGAGGGACGACGGGGCTCGACCGGCCCGCTCGGTCGGCCGGGCCCCGTTCCGACCCTCCGCCGCCACAGTTTCGGACGACCGGCCGGCGAAGATCGCGGCCCTGCTGCCAAAGAGGGATCCTTCCCTCCGGTGACAGCATGGTACGACAAGGGTCCGGACCCGGCCGGAGCACGCGGACGAGGGTTTTCGCAGCGGATGCACATCGTCGACCGACGTTTGAACCCGGGCGGCAAGAGCCTCCCGAACCGCCAGCGCTTCCTGCGGCGCGTGAAGGACGTGGCCCAGCGCGCGGTGCGGGAATCCGCCCGCGAGAAGGACATCAAGGATCTCGGCAAGGACGGCCGCGTCACCGTGCCGGCGGACGGCGTCCGGGAGCCCCGCTTCTCGCGCCAGCCCGGCACCGGCCTGCAGGATCACATCCTGCCCGGCAACAAGACCTACGTGGAGGGCGACACGATCGAGCGCCCGCCGGGCAGCGGCGGTGGTCGCGGCTCCGGCGAGGGCGGGGAGGGCGGCGAGAACAGCGAGGACGCGTTCCGCTTCGTGCTCACCCGCGAGGAGTTCCTGGAACTCTTCCTCGAGGATCTGGAATTGCCGGACCTCGCCAAGCGTCGCCTCGCCATCGTCGAGACGGAAGGGTTGCGCCGGGCGGGCTACACGGTCACCGGCTCGCCGGCGAACCTCGCGCTCACCCGCACCCTGCGGAACTCGATGTCGCGGCGGATCGCCCTCAAGCGCCCGAAGCCCGACGAGGTGGCGGCCCTGGAGGCCCGGCTCGACGCCCTCGCCGAGGGGCATCCGGAGCGGCCGGACCTGGAGCAGGCCCTGTTCCGGCTGCGCGAGCGCGCGAAGCGCATCCCCTACGTCGACCCGATCGACCTGCGATTCCGCCGGTTCGAGCCCTATCCGCGGCCGATCGCGCAGGCGGTGATGTTCTGCCTGATGGACGTGTCCGGCTCGATGACCGAGCACATGAAGGACCTCGCCAAGCGATTCTACATCCTGCTGCACATCTTCCTGACGCGCCGCTACCGGCACGTCGAGATCGTGTTCATCCGCCACACCGACCGGGCGACCGAGGTGGACGAGGAGACCTTCTTCGGCTCCCGCGAGACCGGCGGCACGCTAGTGTCGTCGGCGCTCGTGGAGATGAAGCGCGTCATCGCCGAGCGCTACGACCCGAACGACTGGAACATCTACGCGGCCCAGGCCTCGGACGGCGACAACGTCTCGTCCGACGGGCCGACCTCCACGGAGCTGCTGCGGTCGCACATCCTGCCCGCCTGCCAGCACTTCGCCTATCTGGAGGTGGGCGACGAGAACGGTCCCCGCGCCGGCTTCGTCGAGCACCGCACCACCCTGTGGCGGACCTACGAGGCCATCGCCAAGGCCGGCGGCCCGATCGCCATGCGCAAGGTCAACCACCGCCGGGAAATCTACCCGGTCTTCCGCGAGCTGTTCGGCCGCAAGGAAGGCCGCGCCGAGGCGGAGGCGTGATGGCGGCGCGCGCATCAACCGATCGGGAGGCCGCATGACGCTCGTCAAGGCACGCACGCCCCAGATCATCGCGGGCAACCAGAAGCCGCTGTTCACCGGCAACGACTGGGATTTCGACACGATCCGGCGGATCCACGACGCCTGCGAGGCGGTGGCCGGGCCGCAGCTCGGACTGTCGTGGTACCCGAACCAGATCGAGATCATCACGGCCGAGCAGATGCTCGACGCCTACGCGTCGATCGGCATGCCGCTGTTCTACAAGCACTGGTCGTTCGGCAAGCACTTCGCCCAGCACGAGGCCGGCTACCGCCGCGGCCTGATGGGGCTAGCCTACGAGATCGTCATCAACTCGGACCCCTGCATCTCCTACGTCATGGAGGAGAACACGGCGACGATGCAGACGCTGGTCATCGCGCACGCCGCCTTCGGCCACAACCACTTCTTCAAGAACAACTACCTGTTCCGGCAGTGGACCGACGCCGAGGGCATCCTCGACTACCTCGACTTCGCCAAGGGCTTCATCGCCCGCTGCGAGGAGCGCTACGGCCACCAGGCGGTGGAGCAGGTGCTCGACGCCGCCCACGCGCTGATGAGCCAGGGCGTCCACCGCTACCCGCGCAAGAAGCGGCCGGACCTCGCCTCCGAGCAGCGGCGCGAGCGCGAGCGGATCGAGCACGGCGAGCAGATCTACAACGATCTCTGGCGCACCCTGCCGCAGAAGATCGGCACGGCGCGTCCGGACGCGGCCGCCGAGCGGCGCAAGGCGCTGCTCGAACTGCCGCAGGAGAACATCCTGTATTTCCTGGAGAAGGCCGCGCCTCGCCTGCGCCCCTGGCAGCGCGAGATCCTGCGCATCGTCCGCCTGGTGGCCCAGTACTTCTATCCGCAGCGCCAGACCAAGGTGATGAACGAGGGCTGCGCCACCTACTGCCACTACCGGATCATGAACGCCCTGTCGGAATCCGGGCAGATCACCGAGGCGGCCTATCTCGAGTTCCTGCAGTCGCACACCAACGTCATCCGGCAGCCGAACTACGACGACCGCTCCTACGGCGGCCACAATCCCTACGCGATCGGTTTCGCGATGATGCAGGACATCGCCCGCGTCGCCGAGCAGCCGACCGAGGAGGATCGGGCGTGGTTCCCCGACATCGCGGGGGTCGGCGACGCCATGGCGGTCCTGCGCGACTGCTGGGAGAATTACCGGGACGAGAGCTTCATCCAGCAGTTCCTGTCGCCCAAGCTGATGCGCGACCTGCGCCTGTTCCACGTGGTCGACGATCCCGACGAGCCGGAGCTGCGGGTGGAGGCGATCCACGACGAGCGCGGCTATCGCAAGCTGCGCCGCTCCTTCGCGCGGCAGTACGACGTGGCGTGGCTCGACCCCGACATCGAGGTGGTGGACGTGGATCTGGAGGGCGACCGGCGCCTGATCCTGCACCACAAGGCGATCAACAAGATCACCCTGCAGAAGGACGACGCCAAGCGCGTGCTGCAGCACCTCGCCGACCTCTGGGGCTACGACGTGGTGCTCAAGGAGGTCGAGCCGGCCACCGGCGCGGTGCTCGGCGAGATCACCGCCAGCGCGCGGCCGATCTTCTTCTGAGCGGGACGGCGGGAGGGCACCTCCCGCCCGATTCCCCGTCCTGATGTGGCGTCCGGCCGAAACCCTCGATGGCGGCAGCCCTCTGTCATCACGAGCGCAGCGAAGTGACCCAGGGTCGCGCGACATCGGTGAATGTAGCGCCGACTGGATCGCTTCGCGCCGCTCGCCAAGACGGCACCGGCCGATCGACCGGGACCTTCCGATGAGGACGGCAGTTCCGAAGGCCTCGTGATTGCCTCGGCGGTACCGCCGTGCTGCATGGGGCAATGACCGCCACGATCCTCACCCTCGCCGAGACCGGCGACTTCCTCGACCGCGAATTCCCGCAGATGCAGGCGGGCGGGCGCGCCTACCACCTCGAGGCCGTGGGACCGCTCTCGGCGCGGATGCGGCTCGAAGCCCACGAGCGCTTCCTGCGTCCCGGCGCGACCGTGTCGGGGCCGGCCATGATGGCGCTGGCCGACTACGCCCTCTACGCGGCGATCCTGGCCAATATCGGTCCCGTGGCGCTCGCGGTGACGACGAGCCTCACCTTCAACTTCCTGCGCAAGCCCGCCACGGGGGATCTCGTGGCCGAATGCCGGCTGCTCAAGCTCGGCCGGCGCCTCGCCGTCGGCGAGGTGTCGATCACCGCCGTCGGCAGCTCGGACCTCGTCTGCCACGCCACCGGCACCTACTCGATCCCGCCGCGCTGACGCGCCAGGCCGTCATCGCGAGCGGAGCCAAGCGCGCCGGGGCTTCGCGACACTCGAGAGCGTGGCGCTGCTGGGTTTTCGCTCCGCTCGCCATGACGAGGGTGCCCGGCTCAGCCGACACGCGCCTCGGCGAGCCGGGCGGCGTAGCGGGCGATCAGGTCGACCTCCAGGTTGAGCCGGTCCCCCTGCCGCCGCTCGCCCCAGGTGGTGACCTGGAGCGTGTGCGGGATCAGCAGCACCGAGAACAGGTCGTCCTCGACCGCATTCACGGTGAGCGAGGTGCCGTCGAGGCAGACCGAGCCCTTCTCGGCGATGAACTTCTTCACGGCGGCCGGGGCCCGCAGGGTGAAGCGCTCGCTGGCGCCCCAGGCATCGGCCGTCACGCTCACGCGCTCCACGATCTCGGCGAGGCCGTCGACGTGGCCGGTGACGAGATGGCCGCCGAGCTCGTCGCCGATCTTCAGGGAGCGTTCGAGGTTGATCCGCGTGCCCGCCGCCCAGGTGCCGACGGTGGTGCGCGCCAGCGTCTCGGCGGCGGCGTCGACCGCGAAGACGCAGCCGCCCGCGGCGGGCTCCACCGACACGGCGGTGAGGCACGGTCCGGCGCAGGCGATCGAGGCGCCGAGCGCGATCGTCGCCGGATCGTAGGCGGCGCGGATCGCGATCCGGCGCAGGTCACCGTCGCCCGAGACCGAGACGACCGTGCCGATGGCGCTGACCAAGCCCGTGAACATCGCTTACGTCCTGTTGCGTTCGTAGGTCACGGCCGCGTCGGGCCCGAGCTGCAGCCGCTCGGCCTCCCGGAACCGGTCGCCCGCCAGGGCCTCTGCCAGGGCCGGGCCCAGGGCCGGCAGGCCGCCCGCTGCGCCCAGCTCCGACGGCCCGGTGACCAGCGTGCAGGCATCGATCAGATCGGCCCGGGCCAGCGCCTCCGCAAGGCGGGGGCCGCCCTCGCTGCACAGGCGGGTCAGGCCGCGCTCGCCGAGACGCGCCAGGGCCGCCGGAAGGTCGATCCCGCCGGCCGCGTCCGCCGCTACGGTGGCGACCTCGACGCCGAGGGCCTCCAGGGCCCGCCGCGCGTGGGCCGGGGCCGAGCGGGTCGTGAGCACCAAAGTCGGTGTGTCGCGGGCGGTGCGGGCGAGGACGCTCGCCGGGGAGAGCCGCAGATGCGTGTCGAGCACGACCCGCAGGGGCGAGCGCGTGCCGAGGCCTGGCAGCCGCACGGTCAGCGACGGGTCGTCGGCCCGGGCGGTGCCGATGCCGATCAGGATCGCGTCGGCGTGGGCCCGCCAGAGGTGGACCGCCCCGTCCGCCACCGGCCCGGTGATCCGCAGGCGCTCCGGCCCGGCGGAAGCGCAGAAGCCGTCGCGGGTGCGGGCGAGCTTGAGGTGCAGGGCCGGGCGGCCGCGGGTCACCCGGGTGACGTGGCCGACATGGTCGCGCGCCGCCTCCTTCCGCATCAGCCCGGTCTCGACCGCGACGCCGCCCCGCCGCAGGAGGTCGTGGCCGCGCCCCGCCACGCGCGGGTCGGGATCCTCCAGGGCGCTGACCACCCGGGCGATCCCGGCGGCCAGGATCGCGTCGGTGCAGGGCGGCGTGCGGCCGTGATGGGAGCAGGGCTCCAGGGTGACGTAGAGGGTCGCGCCGCGGGCGGCCTCGCCGGCGGCGGCGAGCGCCACGGGTTCCCCGTGCGGGCGCCCGCCCGGCGCCGTGGCCGCCGTCCCGAGGATGCGGCCGGTTTCGGGCTCGACCACGACGGCGCCGACCGACGGGTTCGGCCAGGTGGTGCCGAGCCCGCGTCGGCCCAGCGCCAGGGCGAGGCGCATGAAGTTCGGGTCGCCGCTCATGGACGCCCGGCGCGGCGCCGCCCCGACGCCTCGGGCTCCGGGTCGCCCTCCGGACCCGGCGCGGCCGCCGGTACCGGCGTGCCGTCGCTCAGCGTGCCGAGCAGCTCCTCGAAGTCCCGGGCCTCGCGGAAGTTCTTGTAGACGGAGGCGAAGCGCACGTAGGCGACGTCGTCGAGGCCCTTCAGCCCCGCCATCACCAGCTCGCCGATCGCCTCGGAGGTCACCTCGGGCTCGCCCGCGCTCTCGAGCTGCCGGGTGATGCCGCTGACCAGCCGCTCGATCCGCTCCGGATCGACGGCGCGCTTGCGCAGCGCCACGTCGATGGAGCGCTGGAGCTTGTCGCGGTCGAACGGCACGCGCTTGCCCGAGCGCTTGAGCACCACGACCTCGCGGAGCTGCACGCGCTCGAAGGTGGTGAAGCGGCCGGCACAGTCCGGACAGACCCGGCGGCGCCGTATCGCGGCGCCGTCCTCGGAGGGCCGCGAGTCCTTCACCTGGGTCTCGGAGCCGCCGCAGTAGGGACAGCGCATGGATCTCGCTACTCGGGCATGAAAACGGCCGCGGACCGGTCGGATCCGCGGCCGTTTCCTAATCCACCGCGGGCCGGCCCGGAAGACCGGCCCCGCCTCAAGCGGCCCTCTTGCCTCAGCCGTAGATCGGGAACCGGTCCGTCAGCGCGTGGACGCGGGTCTTGACGTCGGCCTCGACCGCGCTGTCGCCGGCCTCACCCTTGGCGGCGAGCCCGTCCAGCACCTCGACGATGAAGCCGCCGATCTGCTTGAACTCGGCGACGCCGAAGCCGCGCGAGGTGCCGGCCGGGGTGCCGAGCCGGATGCCCGAGGTGATGGTCGGCTTCTGCGTGTCGAAGGGGACGCCGTTCTTGTTGCAGGTGATGTGCGCCCGCGACAGGGCCGCCTCGGCGGCCTTGCCGGTGAGGCCCTTCCGCTGGAGGTCGACCAGCATCAGGTGGTTGTCGGTGCCGCCCGAGGTGATGTCGTAGCCGCCCGAGATCAGCGTGTCGGCGAGCGCCCGGGCGTTCTCCACCACCTGGCGCGCGTAGATCTTGAACTCGGGCTTCAGCGCCTCGCCGAAGGCCACCGCCTTGCCGGCGATGACGTGCATCAGCGGGCCGCCCTGGAGACCGGGGAAGATCGCCGAGTTGAACTTCTTGGCGAGCGCCTCGTCGTTCGTCAGGATCATGCCGCCGCGCGGGCCGCGGAGGGTCTTGTGGGTCGTCGTGGTGGCGACGTGGGCGTGCGGGAACGGCGACGGGTGGACGCCGGCCGCCACGAGGCCCGCGAAGTGGGCCATGTCGACCATGAAGTAGGCGCCGACCGAGTCGGCGATCTCGCGGAACTTGGCGAAGTCCCAGTGGCGCGGGTAGCCCGAGCCGCCGGCGATGATCACCTTCGGCTTGTGCTCCTGGGCGAGCTGGGCGACCTGCTCCATGTCGATCCGCTGGTCCTCGCGGCGCACCGTGTAGGAGACCGGCTTGAACCACTTGCCCGAGACGTTCGGCGGGGCGCCGTGCGTCAGGTGGCCGCCGGCGGCGAGGTCGAGGCCCAGGAAGGTATCGCCGGGCTGCATGAGCGCCAGGAACACACCCTGGTTGGCCTGGGAGCCGGAATTCGGCTGCACGTTGGCGAAGCCGCAGTCGAACAGGCGCTTGGCGCGCTCGATGGCGAGATCCTCGGCGATGTCCACGAACTGGCAGCCGCCGTAGTAGCGCCGGCCCGGATAGCCCTCGGCGTACTTGTTGGTGAGCACCGAGCCCTGAGCCTCCAGCACGGCGCGGGAGACGATGTTCTCCGAGGCGATCAGCTCGATCTCGTGCTGCTGGCGGCCGAGCTCCTTGGCCACCGCCTCGGCGATCTCGGGGTCGGCTTCCGTCAGCGGGGCGGCGAAGAAGCTGTTGGAGAAGTGCTTGTCGGCGGCGGTACCGGCGCTCATGGTCTGCCTCTGTTCTGGTAGGGGCGATGCCCGGCCTTTCGTCGGCGTGCACGGGCGGGCGTTGAAGGTGGGATTCCTACACGCGCCGAAGGCTCAGGCCAAGCACAGGCATTTTGCTCGCGCGCCAAGAATAATTTGTCGCAGCCTGCCGCGGCGACCTGGAGAGTGCTGCCGGCATATTTTCCTTCTCTGCTAACCACGGCTCGATAAAAGGAAAAAAGTCATGGAATAAATCATGAACGTTTCGAGGATCAGAGACGCGATGCGGTACTGTGATCTGCCGGATGTCCTGGATTATTCCATCACTGAGCTTCGGCTCGGCCTGGCCTTCATCGCGCGACGGCAGGACCAGCGCTGCCCCGGTTCAAGCGATCTGGGATATCAAGACCGGCAAGGCGCAGTAGACGCCGGCTCGCGCGCGCGAACTGCGCAGAGATGTCGGCGTGGATGACAGTTTTCCCGTCATAGAGGTTCACTTGAGACGAGGAAAATCGGTCAAGGGACTGTCAATATCCGCGATCCTACTCGGAGAGAGGTTGCCATGAGCATGGAAGCCTACGCGCTCTGCGCGGGCGCGATGCCTGGCGTGGCGGAATGGCAGGCGGCCATCCACGAAAACGGGTTCGATCTGAAACTCGACGCCGCGCGCATACCGCCGGCCACGCAAGGGCATCTGCCCGCGACCTGGCGGCGCCGCGAGGCCGGCTTCGAGTGCCAGATCATTCCGCTGTCGGATCTGACAGACGCCTATACCGACATCGACTTCGGCGGGCCGTGGACGTGCG
Source organism: Methylobacterium sp. Leaf361 (assembly GCF_001424445.1). Classification (NCBI taxonomy): domain Bacteria; kingdom Pseudomonadati; phylum Pseudomonadota; class Alphaproteobacteria; order Hyphomicrobiales; family Methylobacteriaceae; genus Methylobacterium; species Methylobacterium sp. Leaf361. Next base: position 11,563 of record NZ_LMPY01000006.1, read on the forward strand.
TCTATGCCTTCTACTTCGCCACGCTCCCGGCTTGCGTCGGGGCGTGGATGGCTGTCGCGGCCTGCGCGGCCCAGTCGGACGGTATCGTCTTCGATCCGCAAGAGGGGCAGCTGCTCACCGCCGAGGGCGCGGTCGGCTGCGCTCGCGACACGGTGGCGCGCATCGTCAGTCTGGAGGCGCAGTTCGACGCCTCGGCGGGCGGCTGAGGCCGGACGGCGTGCCGCGCCGCGGCGGCGCCGTCAGGTCCGCGTCGCGAGGTTCGTCTCGATCAGGACCGTCTCGGTCTCGAACGCGGCCGCGTGCCACGCCCCTGCCGGGAAGTGGAATACGCTGCCGGCCGAGAACGGCTCGCGGCCCCGCTCGGTCTCCAGGATCCCCGAGCCCGAGAGCACCTGCACGAACTGCTCGTGATCGTGGCTGTGCGCCGGCGCCGAGACGCCGGCCGGGACGACCACGCGCACGAGGCTGGCGCCCGAGCCCGGGATCGTGCGCTTGGCGACGCCGTTCCCGCCGAGGCTCTCGGCGCGGTCGTCCCAGGCGGTCAGGTAATCGCTCATCACGGGTCTCCTCGCCGGCAGGGTGCCGCTCCGATCGGTCGGGTCAACGCTCGACCGGACCCCGCCCCCGCGTCAACCGGTCCCGCCGGGCTGGCGGCCGCGCCGGCCCTTGCCGGCCGCGGGGTCGGCCGGCGCCGGATCCGGTCGGGCCGGGTTGGTCGACGGCGCCGGAGGCACGGCGCTCGCGGACGGCGTGCCGGACGTGGGCCAGAAGGTCTCGAACAGCTCCTGCATCGCCCGGATGTTGTTGCCCTGAACCTCGGCCCCGGTGCGCAGCATCTGCTGGAACATGTCGGAGCCGGCGTCGCCCGCGCCCGCCTGCGGGCTGGCGGCCGGCTTGGCGGCGGGTCTGGCGGCCGGCTTCGGCGGAGCCGGCGGCTCGACCGCCGGCATCATCGCCCTGGCCATCTCGGCCCAGGCCGGGCCGAACGGGAACGGCACGGGCGGCGGCGGCGCGCTCGGCCGCGCCGGCTCGGCCTGCGGCTGGTTCAGCATGACGTGGACGATGCTCGCCACCACGGCGCCCGCCATCATCGGCAGCATCTGGCGCAGGACCTGCGCGCCGACGCCGCTCGTCGCCGAGGCCTGCCGCAGCACCGCCTGCATCAGCTGCGCCGAGCCGAACATCTGGCCGAGGGCCTCGAACCCCTGCGCCGGCGCCGGCTTGGCGGCCTCCAGACCGAACATCCGCGCGAAGCCGGTCGGGTCCAGACCGACGCTGCGCTGGAGGCCGAGCGTCAGGGCCGGCATCAGCGCCTCGAAGGCGCGGGCCGTCTGCTCGGTCGTCAGGCCGAACGGCTGGCCCATGGCCTGAAGCCCGGCCTCGCCCTGGGCCTGGAACATCTCGAGCGGGTTGAACATGACGCCTCGATCCTGTCCCGGCCGGGACCGCCCGGGACAGGGCATCGTGACCCTTTGCGCGGGGAAATACCAGTTCCCACCCGCGGAACTTGTGCCTCCGCGCCGCCGTCTCAGCTCAGCGGCTCGGGATGGGCGTGCCCCGGCGGCAGCGGCGCCGCCCGCTGGGGCGCCTCCGCGGCGATGTCGGGCCCCGGCCGACGCGGGCCCACACCCTCGAGCCGGTCGACCGTGCGGCGGGCCAGCAGGATGCCGAGCGCCCCGAACACCAGGGAGCCGATCCCCATCCCGGCCACCACCCCGCGGGGGCCGTAGAGTGCCGCGCCGAGCATGGCCGGCGGGATCGTCCCGAGCGTCGCCCGGCCCCAGTTCAGCAGCGTCGAGCGCAGCGGGAAGCCGAGATTGTTGAAGGCGGCGTTGCCGAGGAACAGGAGCCCGTTGAAGAACCAGATCGCGCCGCCGACGAGGCAGAAGAAGCCGAACAGCTCGGCCGCGACCCCCTGCAGGCCGAACAGGCCGGCGAGCCATCCCCGGGCCAGCGCCAGGAGGAGCCAGACCGCAGCGCAGTAGGCCAGAGTCACCCGGATCGCCGCGCCGAGCACGCCGCGCATCCGGTCGAACAGGCCGGCGCCCCAGTTCTGCGCCAGGATCGGGCCGATCGCCCCCGACAGCGCGAACAGGCCGCCGAAGGCCACCGGCGTCAGCCGGTCGATCACCGACGCGGCCGCGACCGCGTCCGCTCCGTAGCCGGCGAACAGACGCGCCAGGAAGGCGCTCGCCACCGAGGGGGCGAGGTTCGTCAGCACGGCCGGGCCCGCGACGCCCGCCAGGGCGGCCGCGTCGGCCGGCAGATCGGACAGGCGCGGCCGGCCCAGGAGGCCGTGCCGGGCGACGCCGCGGACGCCTACCGCCACGAAGGTCGCACGCGCCGCGCAGACCGTGATCGCCGCGCCCGTGACACCGAGGCCGGCCCCGAAGATCAGCAGCGGATCGAGGAGCGCGGTGATCACGGCGCCGGCCAGGGTGACCGACATCGCCTGCCGCGCCTCGCCGACCGCGCGCAGCAGCCCGGTGAACAGCATGCCGGCGGCGAGCAGAAGGTTCGACGGCAGGGTGATGTAGAGGAACAGGACGGCCACCCGCAGCGCCTCGCCCTGCGCGCCGATCAGGGCCAGGAGCGGGCCGGCCAGCAGCGCGATCAGCCCCGCGATGAGGGCGGCCACGAGGCTGCCGAGGACCAGCGCCGAGGTCGCGAGGCGCCGCGCCGCCGCGCGGTCGCGCGCGCCGACGGCCTTCCCGACCAGGGCGCCGGCCGCGATCATCAGGCCAATATTCACCGCCGTGGCGAAGAACTGGACGATGCCGGCGAAGCCGACCGCCGCCGTGAGGTTCGGGTCGCCCAGCGTCGAGACGTAGAGCAGCGACAGGAGATCGACGACGAAGATCGCCATCAGCCCCACCGAGCCGGTGGCCGCCATCACCACGACGTGGCGGAGGATCGAGCCGGTGACGAAGCGGCCCGCCTCCGCCGGGGGCGGCCCGTCGGACATGTCAGACATCCCGCCCGTCACGCATCCCGGGCACTGCCTTCCGCCTCGAGCTCGGCCTCTGGATCGGAGTCCTCGGCGGCCTCCGTCTCCTGCGGGGCCAGGGCGGGCTTCTCCAAGAGCCGCTCGGCGGCCTCGCGCCGGTCGCTGCCCACGAGGTCGCGGGTCTCGGTGCTGAGCGCCCGGGCCGGCCGGACCGGGGCGGTCAGCGGCTCGGGCTTCAGCCCGGCCGCGGCGCCGCGCATCCAGCTGGACCCGTCCGGCAGGGCGCCCGCCTGCTGCAGGACCAGCCGCGCGATGTCGCGCTTGCGCACGTCGTCGGTCCGGGCCGTGGCGGCCTCCGGCGACAGGCCGAGCCCCTCCAGGGCCGCCCGCCCGAAGGCGAGGGCGGATTCGGCGGTCTCGCGGATCTGGTAGTCGACGTCCCGGTTCATCAGCTCCACCGCGTGCAGGCGGTCGTAGGCCCGCACGAAGGTGCGCACGCTCGAGAATTCCTCGTGGACGATGTCGACGATCTTGAGGGCGCCCTCGCGGTCGTCGACGCAGATGCAGACCAGCTCGACCCGGCCGATCCCGGCGGCGCGGAGCACGTCGAGGCGCGTGCCGTCGCCGTAGTAGATGCGGAAGCCGAAGCGCGAGGCCGCGCGCAACTGCTCCACGTCCTTGTCGATCACCGTGACCGGGATGCCCTCGGCCATCAGCACGTGCGTCAGCACCTGCCCGAACCGGCCGAAGCCGATCACCAGCACCCGCGCGTCGCCGCTCTCAGACAGCTCGGTGGAGGGCTCCTCCAGCGCGAAGGTGCTGCGCGCGTTGCGCCGCTCGATCAGCTTGTCGAGACCCTTGGCGGCGATGGGGCCGATCAGCATGGTCAGCGCGGCGAGCGCCACCGCGAAGCGCGTCGCCGTGACGCCGGTGAGGCCGAGATCCTGGGCCTGCGGCAGCAGCACGAAGGCGAACTCGCCCGCGGGCGCCAGGACCGCGGCCCCCCGCAGGGCCCCGAGGGTGTCCGAGCCGAACAGCCGGAACAGGCCGGCCACGATGGCGACCTTGACCAGGATCGCCGCCAGGGTCGCGCCGAACAGGGCCGGCCAGACCTCGCGCACGAGTGTACCGTCGATCGACATGCCGACGCTCATGAAGAACAGGCCGAGCAGCATGCCGCGGAACGGCTCGATGTCGGCCTCTAGCTGGTGGCGGAAGTTCGACTCGGCGAGCAGGATGCCGGCGAGGAACGCGCCCATCGCCATCGACAGGCCGACCTGCTCCATGAGCAGCGCGGTGCCGAGCACCACCAGGAGCGCCGCGGCGGTCATCACCTCCCGGGCGCCGCTCGCCGCGAGCAGCCGGAAGAACGGGTTCAGGCCGTAGCGGCCGACCAGCACCACCGCGAGGATCGCCGCGAGCGCCTTGCCGGTGGAGACCGCGGCCTCCCCGAGCCAGGAGACGTCGGTCGCCTCGCCGGCCGAGGCCAGCAGCGGCATCAGCGCCAGGATGCCGACCACCGACAGGTCCTGGAACAGCAGGACCGCGAAGGCGCGCGCGCCGTAGGCGCTGCCGAGATCGCCCCGCTCCTCCAGGAGCTGCAGGGCCACCGCGGTGGCCGAGAGGGCGAGCGCGAGGCCGATCACCGCGGCGGCCCCGAAGCTGAGGCCCGCCACGAGGCCGGCGCCGCCGAGCACGAGCGCGCAGACGACGAGCTGAGCGGCGCCGAGGCCGAAGATGTCGCGGCGCATCGAGACGAGCTGCGACAGGTGCAGCTCCAGCCCGACGATGAAGAGCAGGAGCACCACGCCGATCTCGGCGACGCTCGCGGCCGTGTCAGGCTCGGCGATCAGCGACAGGCCGGAGGGCCCGATCAGCACGCCGGCCACGAGGTAGCCGAGCACGGCGCTCTGCCCGATCAGCCGGAAGATCGGCACGCCGATCACGGCCGCCGTGAGGAAGGTCAGGACCGGCGGCAGGAAGCTCGCATGTTCGACGGGGCTCGCCATGGTGATCGTCCCGGCGGTTCTGCTGGATCGGCGCAGGTGGAGCCCCCGCTTAGCGCGCACGGGGCCGGGATGCGAGCCGTAAGCGGGTGCCGTTCGGCACCGACGGGCCCGCGCGGGGCGGTTCGGCCTCGGCTCGGCCCGAGAGGCGCGCTCAGCCCAGAGGCGCGCTCAGCCCAGAGACGCGCTCAGCCCAAGAGGCGGGGGCGCGCCCGGTGCGATCCGTCGATGAACTCGAAGCCACCGGCGGCGCTCAGCATGTGCAGGCGCGTGCCCGGCCAGGCCGCGCCCGGGCACAGGCGCGTCTCGACCCGCTGCGCGTAGGCCTCCTCGTCGAGGCGCAGGATCCGGGCGAGGCCGAGCGCCGCGCCGTAGCCCTGGCGGCAATCCTGGACGGGCCGGATCAGGCCGCCGTCGCGCGCCACGATCGGGCCCGCGGCCCGGGCGGAGCCGATATCGATCAGCACCGGGTTGCGCCGGTGCGGGGTCCAGGGCCCGCGGAAATGCGGCGCGTGCCAGAGATGGAGCGTGTCGGAGTAGCTGCCGCCGCCGGCCCGGACCGTGGCGAACATCCACCAGCGGCCGCCGTGCTGCAGCAGGGTCGCGTCCCCGGCCACGACCCCGTCGAGGAGAACCGCCTCGTGGACCCACCCGCGCGGGAAGTCGGTGGCCCGGTAGAGGTCGATCGTCCCGGAGGCGTGGGATTCCGGGATCATCCAGACCTGCCCGTCCGCCTCGAACACGAACGGGTAGGAGAGGTGGGTCTCGAGCTCGAGCACCGGCTCCGGACGGCCGCGGGGCCCGTTCTCCCCGAAATCCACCGCTGCGATCACGCCCTTGCCGCGGCGGTAGTCGAATTCCTCCACGAACAGGGTCACGGCGCCGTCCCGGGCGATCGCGAAGGGGTCGGCGTAGAAGCGGCGCCCGTCGTCGGGAAGGACCTGCCAGCCGCCTTCGGGATGCCGGCGCAGGTCGATCAGGTCGGGGCCGACGATCCGCCGCCAGCCCACCCGCCAGTGCGGGCCGTGGAAGCAGAGGGCGTAGAGCCGGCGGGCGATCTGGCGGGCGAGCCCCCCGGCGGCCCGGCGGCGGGCGCCCAGGCCGCCGAGGTCGTAGGCGGCCGCGGGCCGCAGGGATGCTCCGGCGCCGTCGGGGAGCGCCGTCGAGGCGGCGCCGTCCAGGGCGGCGAGGATCAGCGTGATGGTCCGCGCGAGGTAGCCCTCGAAGGCCGTGAGCATCACCGTGTGCGATTCCGTGCCGAGGCGGCCGACCGCCACCGGCGCGCCGTCCGGCCCGCGCAGGGCCGCCACCGGCGCCCCGTGGGCGAACAGGGCGGCGAGGAGGCCGGCCTCGCCCGGCATCCCGTCGTAATCGAGCCGCCAGGCCGGCGCCGGGCCGGGATCCGCGGGGCTGTCCGAGAGGTCGAGGACGAGGTCGGCGGCGCTCCCGACGGGCTCCGCGCCGTCGGGGCTCGCCTCGTAGGGGGCGAGGGCCACCGGCTCCGCCGCGGTCGCCAGACCCGGCCGCGGCAGGCCGTGGATGGCGGCCTCCAGGCGGAACAGGAGCTCCGCGTTCGGCGGCAGGCCCTCCGCGTGCTCGACCCAGGCGACGCGGATCCGATGGTCGGGCCGCTGCCCGAGCTGGTCGAGGAGCCGGATGTGCCAGCCGCGCAGGGACCGGCGGTCGAGCCGCACGACGATGGTCCGGGTGCGGGCGCGCGTCCCGGAGGGCGACGGCTCCGTCCGGGCGGGAGCCCGGCCACCGGTCGCCGACGGCCGGTCCGTGCCTCCGATCACCCGCTCCATCAGCCGGTCGGCCCCGCGCCCCGCGTGCCGGATTTCGTATCGACGCTCACGGCGGCCAGACCCAAGATGCGCCCGGCCTCGACCCTCGATACGGTCGAGCCAGGCTCGAATGCTGTTACGCCGCGCCACGATCAAGCACGGCCGCGTGGCTGTCTACCGGTTCAAGCTTAACGTGCGGGACGATTTCTGGACGATGAACCGGAAAAATCGAAACGCCGTCCTTCAAATAAACGCGTGTTGGCGGGTCGTGATACAATGTCGCGAGGCGGTGGCGGTTCGCCGAGGGGAACTCCACCTTGAGCTGGACCGTTCGCCAGTCAAGGACCTGGTGCGGAGACAGGACATGACGCGCAAGACGCTGACGATGCCCCTCGCGGCGATGCTCCTCGCCGCCATTCCGGGAACGGCCTTCGCCTGGGGCGGTGGCGGCGGTGGCGGCGGCGACAGCGGGAGCGGCCTCTCCCCCTACGCGGCGCTGAGCGGCAACGACCGCTCGGCCGGGGTCAACAACGGCAATTATCGCGACCCGGCCCTCGACCCCTACATCCGGACCTACGATCCGGAGGCTGCGGCCCGCTACGCGGCGCCGCCGGCCGCGCAGCCGCGCCTGCGCGTGCGGCCGTATTACGGGTACCCCTACTGAGGCGATCTGCCTGAGGCGATCTGCCTGAGGCGATCCGCGGAGGCCGTCGCGCGACGGCCTCGTCGTTCAGGAGCGTCCGACGCCGCTCGCGGCCCGGACGCGCTTGAGCGTCCACGGACCGCCCGAGAGCTTGCAGCCGGTGCCGCGGACGAAGCGGCTGCGGGTCGGCGCGATCACCGATGCCAGGAAGTTGCGGCAGATCAGCTCGTCCGACACGTACGGGAGCCCGGTCGGGTTGACCGACCCGTGAAGCCCGGTCTCCGGGTTGTCCCACTTCACCGGGCGCCCGTTGCCCTGCGGATCGAGAGCGACGCCGAGGGCGGCCCGCGCCCGGCGCCAATCCTCCTCGGCGAGGTCGTCCCCGAAGCTCACGGGCCGCTTCTCGATGCTGCCGGTGACGGTCGGCTCCTCGACGACGCGCGGCGCCGCCGCCGGCGGATCGCCCCGGAAGACCAGCAGGGGCTGGCTGCAGCCGCACAGGGCCATCGCCATCGCCATCGACACCACCGACACGGACGCGCAGATGCGCGAACGCCGGCTTGGCCCTTTACACGCGCATCCCCGCATTACACCTGACTCACGACGGGCTATTCGCTCGACCGAACATGCCGATGTCGGTGCCCCCTCAGGCCCTGGACGCGGCTGGCAGGAGTCTTGGCGTGGATCAGTTAAGGACCGATGACCCGAAGAGCGCGGACTTCACGCTGAGCGAGGACCCCGTCGGGCTGTTCGCGACCTGGATGAAGGAGGCCGAGGCCTCCGAGCCCGAGGACGCGAACGCGGTGGCGCTCGCCACCGCCGGATCGGACGGGCTGCCGGACGTGCGAATGGTCCTGCTGAAGGACTTCGACGCCCGAGGCTTCGTCTTCTACACCAACACGCAGTCCACCAAGGGGGAGGAGCTGGCGCAGAACCCCCAGGCGGCCCTGGTGCTGCACTGGAAGAGCCTGCGCCGGCAGGTGCGGGCCCGAGGGCCGATCACGCCGGTCACGGCCGCGGAGGCCGACGCCTATTTCCAGAGCCGCCGCCGGGAGAGCCGGCTCGGGGCGATCGCCAGCCAGCAATCCCGCCCGCTCGCCGACCGCGCCACGCTGATGAACGCGGTGGCGGAGCTGTCCGAGCGCTACGGCGACGGGCCGATCCCCCGGCCGGAGCACTGGACCGGATTCCGGATCGCGCCGGTGAGCGTCGAGTTCTGGCAGAACGGCGATTTCCGCCTGCACGACCGGGTCCGCTTCACCCGGACGGGCGCGGGCTGGAGCCGGGCGCGGCTCTATCCCTGACATCAAGCCGAAACGCAGAGAGCCCCGGCAGGGCCGGGGCTCTCGCGTCGCGTGACGGGTGGCGCTGAGGCTCAGGCCTCCTCGCCGTCCTTCTTCTCGTCCTCGGCGGACTCCTCGGCCTTCTCCTCGGCGGCCTCGGCCGACTGCGCCTCGGCGATGGCGGCCTCCTCGGCCTCCACCTCGGCACCCAGCACGGTCGGCGGCACGATGTTGGCCACCGGGTCGGTCTGCTCGCCGGTGTAGGTGCCGGCCGGGATCTTGATGTCGGAGACGTGGATGACGTCGCCGATCGCGCGGCCGGTCAGGTCGACCTCGATCGCGTCCGGGATCTGGTCGGGGGCGACGTCGAGGCTCAGCGTGTGGGCCACGATGTTGAGGGTGCCGCCGAGCTTCTTGATGCCGGGGGCCGCGTCCTCGTTGACGAAGTGCACCGGCACCTCGACCGTGACGGTCTGGCCCGAGACGACGCGCAGGAAGTCGACGTGCAGCGGCACGCCGGTCACCGGGTCGAGCTGGAAGTCGCGCGGGATCGCGCGGACCTTCTTGCCGCCGGCGTTGATCTCGAACAGCGTGGTCTTGAAGCCGCCGGCGTAGATCAGGGTGCGGGTGCGGATGAGGTCGACCGCGATGGATTGCGGCGGCTGGCCACCCCCGTAGATGACGGCGGGAACTTGGCCCTGGCGACGAACGGCCCGGGCGGCCCCCTTGCCGACCCGGTCGCGTGCCACGGCCTCAAGCGTCTTCACAGCGCTCATGGCGTGATCCTTTACGATTGCTGGAGCCGGAAAACGAAAAGGCCGCCCCTGGCGGACGGCCACATCCTTCCCGGCGCGCCCCTGCCTCCAAGGGTGTCTCGGGGGCGCGCCGTGCGCATACACGGGCGGGGGCGGATTGGCAATGCGGCGGCGCCGCCGACCCGCGGCGGCCCGGCCGTCCGGAATCGATCACAGGCCCGCCAGCGCCCGCCGCGCCCGGCGCTTCTGCAGCCACAGGGTCAGGCCGAGCGCGGTCCCGATCACCAGCGCCGAGACGGCCGTGGTGACCGTGCCGAGGGCGTAGATCTCCGGCGTCGTCACCGTCGTGGTCAGGCCCTGCAGTTCCAGCGGCAGGGTGTTGCGGCCGCCGATCGCCTGGCTGGTGCGGGCAAGCTCGTCGAACGACAGGGTGAAGCCGAACAGCGCGACGCCGACGAGCGCGGGCGCGAGGATCGGCACCACCACGTGCCGGAGCGTCTGCGGGCCGCTGGCGCCCAGGTCGCGGGCGGCCTCCTCGTAGGCCGGGTCGAACCGGTTGAACACCGCGAACATGATCAGCAGGCCGAAGGGCAGGGTCCAGGTGAGATGCGCGCCCAGCGCCGAGCTGTAGAGGCCCATCAGCGTGCCGTGATCCTGCAGGAAACCCCAGCCGGTGGCGGCGGCGAGCGCCTTCACGGCGTCGTCGAGGAGCCGGAACTCCAGGCCGATGCCCAGCGAGACCACGATCGAGGGCACGATCAGGCTCGAGACCGCCAGGGCGAAGACGAGGCCGGCCCCGCGAAACCCCTTCCGGAAGGCGAGGCCCGCGTAGAATGCGATTCCCACGGTGAGCGCCATGACCACGAGGCCGAGGGCCAGCGAGCGCCGCAGCGCCGCCCAGATGTCGATCACGCCGACGCCTTCCCACAGCTTGGCGAACCAGTGGGTCGAGACGCCGTTCATCGGGAAGGTCAGGCCGCCGGACGGGCCCTGGAAGCTGAGCGCCAGGATCGTCAGCGTCGGCCCGTAGAGGAACAGCACGTAGAGGGCGAAGACTGCCGCCAGCAGGTAGAAGGCGCGGCCGCGGGGCTGGTCCATCGCTACAGCTCCCGCCGGAGATCGATCATCCGGGTGAGCCCCAGGATCATCAGCAGCACGGCGGCGAGCAGCACAACGGCGTTGGCGGCGGCGGCCGGGAACTGCAGGTAGGACATCTGCACCTGGATCACCTTGCCGACGCTGGCGATCTGCTGGCCGCCCATGACGCCCACGGTGACGAAGTCGCCCATCACCAGGGTCGTCACGAAGATCGTCCCGATGGCGATGCCGGGCTTGGCGAGCGGCAGGATCACGTTCCACAGAATCTGCGCGCCGGACGCGCCGCCGTCGCGCGCCGCCTCGATCAGCCGCCGGTCGATGCGCGCGAGGCTGTTGAAGATCGGCACGATCATGAACACCGTGTCGAGGTGCACGAAGGCCAGCACCACCGCGAAGTCGGAGTAGAGCAGGCCGTCGATCGGCTGCCGGATCAGCCCGAGGGTGCGGAGCGTGTCGTTGACGAGGCCGTTGCGGCCGAGCAGCGGGATCCACGAGATCATGCGGATCACGTTCGAGGTCCAGAACGGGATTGTGCAGAGCAGGAACAGGCCCATCCGCACCGTGCCGGAGCGGATGTGGAAGGCCAGGAAATACGCGATGGCGAAGCCCAGCGGCAGGGTGATCGTCAGCGTCAGCGCGACGAACTTCACCGTGGAGAGGTAGGTGCGCAACGTCGTGCAGAGGTCGGCCGACAGGCAGCCGTCGAACACGTCGGCGTAGTTCTGCAGGGTCAGGGCCGGGATGATCTCGTACTCGTTGTACTCCCAGAGGGAGACGATCCCGGTGAGCACCAGCGGCACCACCAGGAAGACCAGGAAGACGAGGGCCAGCGGCGCGGCCTGGAGATAGGCGAGGGCGCGGCCGCGCGGGCGCGCCGCGACGGTGGGCGCTGCGGTGTTCGCAGCGGCCGCGGCGGGCAGGGCGAGATCGCTCATCGGGCTCGCCCCACGCGTGCTGATGCGTCCCATCTCCTCAGTGGGGTGCGATGCGCACGCATCGGTTCCGGCAAGGCGCGACGCGCCCCCTCTCCCGTGCGGGAGAGGGTTGGGGTGAGGGACAGGGGCTTTCCGGAGAGGTCGCATCCCTCACCCTGTCCCTCTCCCGCACGGGAGAGGGGACCCGCGTTCCATCCAGCCGCCGCGTGGCCGCGCAGGATGGGGCTCTTCGGTCGCTTGCAGCGGGCGCCCACCGCCCTCACGCCGCGATGAACTCGTTCCACTTGCGCACCATGTAGGTGTTCTCGTCCATCACGGCGTTCCAGCAGGCGACGGCGCCCATCCGCGCGTCGAAGGAGCCGCCGTCGCGGGTGGCGCCGGCCTTCTCGATCAGGGTGCCGTCGGGGCCGAGGATGTCCTTCTCGGCGGGCTTCCCCTCCATCCAGAAGGCCCACTCGTAGGGCTGCATGTTCGCCTGGGCGGTCTCCAGCACGGCGGAGTAGTAGCCCTGCCGGTTGAGGTACGCCCCGGCCCAGCCGGACAGGAACCAGTTGATGAAGTCGTAGGCCGCGTCGAGCTTCCGGCCGCTCAGCGTCTTGGGGATGCCGAAGCCCGAGGCCCAGGCCCGGTAGCCCTCCTTCAGCGGCTGGTAGGTGCAGGGCACGCCCTGCGCCCGCACCTTGGTGACGGCGGGCGACCACATCGACTGGATCACCGTCTCGCCGGAGGCCATCAGGTTCACGGATTCGTTGAAGTCCTGCCAGAAGGCCCGGAACTGGCCGGCGCGCTTGGCCTCGATCAACACCTTGATGGTGCGGTCGATCTCGGGCTTCGTCATGTTGCCCTTGTCGCCGTAGGTGTAGTCGCCGGTCGCCTCCACCACCATGGCGGCGTCCATGATGCCGATCGACGGGATGTTGAGGATCGAGGCCTTGCCCTTGAAGGCCGGGTTCAGGAGCTCCTTCCAGCTCGTGACGGGCATCTTGATCAGGTCCGGCCGGATGCCCAGCGTGTCGGCGTTGTAGACGGTGGGGATCAGCGAGATCCACTGAGTCTGTTCGCCGGCAAATTTTTTGGAGTCGATGCCCTCCAGGTAGAAGACCTTCTTGGGCGCCGTGCCCTGGTCGCCGATCTTCTTGCCCGCGACCTCGCCCTTGGTGAAGACCGAAGAGATCTTGTCGGCGAGCTTGATCCGCTTGGCGTCCATGCCCTGCAGGTTGCCAGAGGGCAGGATCTTCTTGAGGCTGAAATACTCGGTGTCGATCAGGTCAAAGGAGTTCGGCTGGGTGACCGCCCGCTTGGTCACCTCGTCGGTCACCACCGGAATGTATTCGAGGGTGATGCCCAGATCCTCCTTCACCTTCTTGGCGATGTCGGCGGACTGATTCACGGCGGTGCCGAGATAGCGGAGGGTCACGGGCTCGGCGGCGTGCACCGCCGGGAAGCCGGTCACCGGCGTCGTGGCGAGCGCGGCGGCCCCCTTCAGGAGCGTGCGCCGGCTCGGCTTCTGGGGCAGGTCCATGGTGGTCTCCGTTAGGCGTCGAGGCGGTGGGCGGCGGAAGCGTCCCAGCCGACCGGGATCGTGTCGCCGGGGCGGAGCGGGCGGGCCGCGAACTCCGCGTCGCTGAGGATCGCCGTGAGGGCGGCGGGGCTCTCGGGCGCGCGCTCCAGCCCCTCGGCGTCGAGGCCGACATGGACGCTGGTGCCCTGGTACTCGACGGCCACCACCCGGGCCGGCCGCGCGGCGGGGCCGGCCTCGGCGCCGAGCCGCATCCGGTCCGCCCGAACGGCGACGAGCCCCTCGGGCAGCCGGATCACGTTGTGGCCGCCGATGAACCGGGCCACGAAGGCGGTGGCCGGGCGCTCGAACACGGTGCGCGGGTCGGCGGCCTGCTCGATCCGGCCGGCATTCATCACCACCACGAGGTCGGAGAGCGCCATCGCCTCCTCCTGGCTGTGGGTGACGTGGATGAAGGTGAGCCCGAGCTCGGTCTGGATCCGCTTCAGCTCGACCCGCATCCGCACCCGCAGGAACGGGTCGAGGGCGGAGAGCGGCTCGTCGAGGAGCAGCACCTTCGGGCCGGTGACGAGGGCGCGGGCGAGGGCCACGCGCTGCTGCTGGCCGCCCGAGAGCTGGGCCGGCAGGCGCCCGGCGAGGTGGCCCATCTGCACGAGGTCGAGCATGGCTATCGCCTTGGTCCGGCGCTCCGCCTTGCCGATCCCGCGCATCTTGAGGCTGAAGGCGACGTTGTCGCGCGCGTCGAGATGCGGGAACAGCGCGTAGCTCTGGAACATCATGGCGGTGCCGCGCTCGGCCGGGGCGGCGTCGCCCACCGCCTTCGGGCCGATCACCACGTCGCCCGCGCTGGCGCGCTCGTGCCCGCCGATCATCCGGAGCGTCGTGGTCTTGCCGCAGCCGGAGGGGCCGAGCAGGCAGCAATAGGCGCCGGACGGCACCTTCAGGTCGATGCGGTCGACCGCAATGGCCGCGCCGTAGCGCTTGGTCAGGCCGATCAGCTCGACGTCCATGCGGTTCTCCCCCGGGAGCTGCAGGCAAGCGGCGGGCCAGCGCGGCCGTCAGGCGTCCCGCCGCTCGGCCGGATCGACGGCCCGGTCGAGCACCCGCCCGCGGCCCGGCTCGGACAGGACCCGGCCATCCTCGGCGATCACCTGGCCGCCCGCGATGGTCACCACCGGCCAGCCGGTGACGTCGAACCCCTCCCAGGGCGTGTAGTCGGAGCCGTGGTGCAGGTTCGCCTGGCGGATGGTCTCGCGCCGGTTCGGATCCCACAGGGTCAGGTCGGCGTCGAAGCCCGGGGCGATCGAGCCTTTGCGCGGGTAGAGCCCGTACAGCCTGGCGTGGTTCGTGGCGGTGAGCGCGGCGAACTGGTTGAGGCTGATCCGCCCCTTCGAGACGCCCTCCGAGAAGAACACCGGCAGGCGCGTCTCGATGCCGGGGATGCCGTTCGGGATCCAGCGGAAGGAGGTCTTCCCCCGCGGGTTCAGCTTGCCCTGCGGATCGTCGTAGCGGAACGGGCAATGGTCGGACGAGACCACGTCGAAGATCCCGCGCCGGATCCCCGACCACACCGCCTCCTGGCTCTCGACGTCCCGCGTCGGCGGCGAGCAGACGTACTTCGCCCCCGCCATGGGATCCTCCTGGCCGAGCCCCTTCATGTCCTCGGCCGTCAGCGTCAGGTATTGCGGGCAGGTCTCGGCCCGGATCTTCAGGCCCCGCGCCTGCGCCCAGGCGATCTGCTCGGTGGCCTCGCGCCCCGAGACGTGGACGATGACGATCGGCAGGTCGATCAGCTCCGCGTGGCTGATCGCCCGGTGGGCCGCCTCCCGCTCGACGATCTCCGGGCGCGACAGGGCGTGACCGTAAGGCTTGGTCTCGCCCGCTCGCTCCAGCCGCTCGCTGAGATAGCGGATCGCGTCGTAGCCCTCGGCGTGGACCATGACCCGGGCGCCCTGCCGCCGCGCGACGTGGAACACGTCGAGGAGCTGGCGGTCGTTCAGCACGAGGTCGTCGTAGGTCATGAAGACCTTGAACGAGGTGTAGCCGTCGGCCACCAGCGCCGGCAGCTCCTGGCCGAGCACCGCCTCGGTCGGGTCCGAGATGATCATGTGGATCGCCACGTCGACGTGGCACTGGCCCTCGGCCTTGGCCCGGTAGGCGTCGACCGCCCCGCGCAGGGAGGCGCCCCGGGGCTGGAGCGCGAACGGCATCACGCAGGTGTTGCCGCCGGCCGCCGCCGCCCGGGTGGCGCTGGCGAAGTCGTCGGCCATGACGATGCCCGGGCCGGAATCCTGGGCGATGTGGACGTGGCTGTCGATGCCGCCCGGCAGGACCAGCAGGCCGGAGGCGTCGATCACCCGGGCGGCGTCGGCGATACCCTCGGCCACCGCGACGATCCGCCCGCCGCGCACGCCGATATCGGCCCGGACCGTGTCGCTCGCCGTGACCACCGTGCCGCCCCGGATGGCAAGGTCGAATTCAGGCATGCCGCTCACTCCTCCGCGCCAGCGGGCGCGCCGGGCCGATGCACGGTCTGCGCCGATTCGGGCTGACCGGTTCGGCACGGCAGGAGGTCACAGGCCGCTGTTCGGGTCCAGCGGGCCGCGAGCGGCACGGCCTGACGCACACGGTTCCAGCCGAAGCCTTCGGCCGTCGTCGCTCTCCCGTCATCACGAGCGCAGCGACGTGACCCAGGGGCGCGCGACGCCGGAAAGCGGAGCGCTACCCTGGATTGCTTCGCTCCGCTCGCAAGGACAGGTGTCTCGCGGGGTGCCTCGGGCGGACCGGCGCGGACGCCCCGTCCGCGGGTCCAGCACGCAGGCGCGATGGCGCCGCTGCGTGGAACTGCCGCCAGACGCGGCGCATGTGCCGGGCGGAGCCGAAGCCGGCGCGCTCGGCGACCTGCTCCAGGCCGAGGTCGCTCTGCGCGATCAGCTCCCGGGCCAGCGCGACGCGGGACCGGTTGACCGCGTCCGTCAAGGTCATGCCGGCGTGGAGCCGGAACAGCCGCGCGAGGTTGCGCGGGCTCGCGCCCACGACCCGGCCGAGCAGCGCCGGCGACCAGTCCCGGGCCGGGTCGGCGGCGATCGCGTCCTGGGCCCGGTGGACCGCCGGGTGCAGATGGCCGCGCCCCTCGAGCCAGGGCGAGAGTTGGGGATCGTCGGGCCCGCGCCGCATGTACACGACGAGCGTCCGCGCGACGGCGACCGCCGTCGCCGGGCCCGCCCACTCCGCCACGAGGTGCAGCATCAGGTCGATGCCGGCCGTGACGCCGGCGCTGCTGAACCGGTCGCGGTCCTGCACGAAGAGGCGGTTGTCCAGGACCCGGGCCCTTGGGGGCCGCCGCCCTCAGCCGGTCGCAGCTGGCATGGTGGGTGGTGCAGGCGTAGCCGTCGAGGAGCCCGGCCCGCGCCGCGAGCAGCGCGCCCTCGCAGACGGTCGCCACAATGTGGCCCGGCCGGATGACGCCGCGCAGCCACGCGACGATCTCGGCCTCCGCGTCGGCGTCGGCCGCCGGGTCCGGCGCGTCGCCGAGCACCTGCGTCGCGGAGCCCGGCAGGAGCACGACCGTCCCGTCCGCCACCGTCTCCGGCAGCGGTCCGGCACCGCCCAGGTCGAGCCCGATCGAGCAGCGGGTGAGCGCCCGCGGTGCCGCGTACGCCACCGCGAAGCCGACCCGGTCCTGGACGGTGCCGGCGATCCGCAGCACCTCCAGCGGGCCGGCGAGGTCGAGCAGCAGCGCGCGCGGCGGCAGGACCACGAGGACCGGGATGTGCCGCGCCGCCCCGCTCACGCGGCGACCGGCAGGTCCGGGCCGGCCAGCGCCTGGTCCACGGTGGCGATCCGGGCGAACCGGTCGGTCAGCACCAGCTCGGTGCGGGCCTTGATCTCGTCCGCGCCGAAGCGGCGGCCGTCCGGGTGGGTCATGGCGAAGGTCAGGGTGGCCTCGGTCACGTAGTCGACCTGCCAGCCGCTGTCGGAGGCGTGGCGGGCCGTGGTCTCGCAGCACTGCTCGGTCCGGATGCCCGACACGATCAGCCGGCGGATGCCGTGCCGCGTCAGCCAGCCCGACAGGCCGCTATCGACCAGGGCGCTGTGCCGGCGCTTGTGGAAGGTGGCCGTCGGCGCGATCACGACCGGCGCGAGGGTACGGACGTAGCCGGAGGCAATGGCGAACGGGCCGCTCTCGGCCACGTGGAACACCTGCAGGACCGGGATCCGCCGCGCGGCGGCGCCGTCGATGAGCGCCTGCAGGCGCGCGGTGAAGGGCGGGACATCGGCGTCGTTCCAGAAGGGCCTGTGCCGGAAGGATTCCTGGACATCGATGACCAGCAGCGCAACATCGGACATTTCGTGTCTCCCGTTCGGTGAAGCGAGCCGCAGCATTCACCGGCGGGACCCGGCGGGAAAGAAACCGCACCGCCAACGAGCGGACATATCCGGCCATTCTCGGGCGAATAGGAGCCGCGCGTGAGCGACCATCCCAAGACGATCTTCGTGCTCACCGGGGCCGGCGTCTCGGCCGAGAGCGGGCTCGGCACGTTCCGCGACCGCGGCGGGATCTGGGCGCGGTTCGACCCGATGAAGCTCGCCACACCGGAGGCCTACGCGGCCGATCCCGACACGGTGCTCGACTTCTACGACCATCGCCGCCGCGGCGTGGTCGCGGCCGAGCCGAACGCCGCGCACTTCGCTCTGGCACGGGCCGAGGCGCGGATCGCCGACCGGGGCGGGCGGCTGTTCCTGTGCACCCAGAACGTCGACGACCTGCACGAGCGGGCCGGCTCGCGGGCGGTCACCCACATGCACGGCGAGCTGCTCAAGGCGCGCTGCTGCGCCTGCGGCGCGGTCACCCCGTGGCGCGCCGACCTGAGCCGGGCGGACAGCTGCCCCACCTGCAGCACTCCGGGCCGGATGCGGCCGGACGTGGTCTGGTTCGGCGAGATGCCGATGCACCGCGACGCGATCGAGGCGGCGCTCTCCGAGGCCGACCTGTTCGTGGCCGTGGGCACGTCGGGGGCGGTCTACCCGGCGGCCGGCTACGTGCGGCAGGCCCAGGCCCTCGGCATCCCGACCTGCGAGGTCAACCTGGAGCCGTCCGACAACGCCGACGCCTTCGACGCGACCCGCTACGGGCCGGCGAGCGTCGCGCTGCCGCGCTACCTCGACGAGCTCGGCCTCTAGCGGGGCGACCGGCCGACGGCGGGGATTCGGGGCCGGCCGCGGACGGGGCCGACCACGCGGCGTTCGCCTTCGGGCTCGCCAACCTGTTGTGCGAACGGGGTTTCTCGGCCCGTGATCCGCCGGACCGGGCCAGGATCAAAATCTTAAATGACGCGAATCACATCGGCGCGAGCTGTCAAGAACTGGTCGGGCAGTTGCCCACGGGTTACAACAGTCAAGCTCGGGATCGGCGTCGCGGCCTACCCGAGCGTTCGTTGAAGCCACAAGGGGAAGCAACTACCCATGCAGCACTTCACCGTAACCGACCGCGAGCGTGACACCGTCCTGGCGGCGCTGCGCTATTACCAGTTCTACCGGATGCAGGGGCATCCGTTCGATCCCCGTCAGGATCACCTGATCGACACCATCGCCGGCCGGGCCGGCGATGCGCTGGACCTCGCCGAGATCGACGATCTCTGCGCCGGCCTGAACGGCAACCGGCACGCCCTCGCGGCCGCAGCGGCCTGACGCCTCTTCCGGGGCGGCCGCGGCCGCCCTCGACGACCCCGCGGCCGGCCCAGGGATGGGGCCGGAGGACGGGCCGCCTCCGAGATGAGCGGGTCACCGCCGCCGGAGCCGAGCTATCCTCACCGGGGCCGGGCATCTGCCCGACCGACACCCCGCCGACGCGCATCCGGGACCTCCCACGGCGCGTCGGCCCGACGGGCGGACCCGCACGACGGGCCCCCCGAAAGGCCGGTTTCGCGCGACGTCGAAACGTGGCCTAACGGATGCGCGACGGCCGCAGGGCCGCGCCTTCCGGGAGCGCCGAGGCCGATGATGCGGACGGGTTCGCGACGGATCCGCCGCGGCGTGCTGCGGAGCGCCGGCCTCCTGCTCCTCGGCCTGGGTCCGGCCGCCGCCGCGCCCGAGAGCGTCGCCACCGCGCTCATCGTCTCCGTGGACGTGTCGCAATCCGTCGACGACGCGCGCTTCCGGCTGCAGATGGAGGGCATCGCCGAGGCCCTGGAGGATCCGTCGGTCCTCGGCGCGATCACCGGCAATCCGGGCGGGATCCTGTTCGCGATGGTGACCTGGGCCGACCGGGCGACCCTCGCGGTCGGCTGGCGGCGGATCGCCGGCCGGGCCGATGCCGCGGCGGCCGCGGCCCTGGTGCGGGCGACGCCGCGCCAGGCGGGCGAGTTCACCTGCCTCGGCCAGATGTTCCGCACCGTGACCGCCGCCGTGCTCCCGGCGCTCCCGGTCCCGGCCGAGCGCGTGGTGGTCGACGTCTCCGGCGACGGGATCGACAACTGCACCGACGCCGCCAGTCTCGCGGAGGCGCACCGGTCACTGCTCGACACCGGCGCGACGATCAACGGCCTGCCGATCCTGGTGCCGGGCGAGAACGACGTGGTCGGGGCCGGGGCCTACCGGGCGCCCGGCTACGGCCTGCTCCCGACGCCGCTGCCGCAGGAGCGCACGGGCCTGGAGCAGTGGTACCGCGCCCACGTCATCGGAGGCCCGGGCGCCTTCCTGCTGGCGGCTGCCGGCTACGACGATTTCTCCAGGGCGCTGCGGCGGAAATTCGTGATCGAGATCAGCGCGCTGGGGCGGTGACGGGGCTCTCCCCGGACGTACGTCACGCGGATCGAATCGCCCTCGCGGCCGGCCCTGGGCCTACCGTGATGGGCCGGCTCGGACCTGACGGAGGCCGGGGTATTACGCGCTCCGTCATCATGAGCGAAGCGACTCAGGGCAGCGCGACCTCGGAAGGCTTGGCGTGACCCTGGGTTGCTTCGCTCCGCTCGCAAGGACGGTGGGACAGAAACGGATAACCGGAAAGCGTATCAGCCCCTCAGGGTGCCTTCTTCAGCTGCTGCTCGGCGCGGGTGAGCGCCGCCTCGCACGCCTGCGCGTCGCCCTTCTGATCCGCCGTGCGTGCCTCTTCCAGGGCGACCTTCGCCTGCTGGGCGGCGTCCGCGCCCTGGCCGGCCTGGGCCGACTTCTCCGGCGGCGCCTGCGGCGACTCGTTCGCCCGCTGGCCCTCCGTCCCGGTGACACCCTCGCCGCCGCGCTTGGCGGCGTTACCCTGGCCGCTGGTCGAGGCGGAGATCGACTGGGTCAGCTCGGACTGGACCCGCTTGGAGACGCCCTCGATCCGGTCGCCGCAGGGCGAGGCGAGGGCGGGGGCCGCCGTCAGGATCAGGGTCAGGCAGGCCGTCAGGGCGGGACGCATCATCGGGTCGAGTACTTTCCAAGAGAATGGGGCCGCGGGTTTCCCCACGGCCCCAACGCCTCGCGACGGGTGACGGTTCAGGCGCTCAGCTGATCGCGGATCGGCAATTGCCGGACCCGCCGGCCGGTGGCCGCGAAGATCGCGTTGGCGATGGCCGGCGCCACCGGCGGCACGCCGGGCTCGCCGACGCCGCCGAGCGGACCGTCCCAGCGGCCGGTCGGCACCAAGTGCACGCGGACCGCCTTCGGGGCGGCGTCAATCCGGAGGACCTCGTAGCCGTCGAAGTTGTTCTGGACCGCCCGGCCCTGCTTGAAGGTGATCTCGGAGGTGAGGGCGAGCCCCATCCCCATGACCACGGCGCCCTCCATCTGCGAGCGGATGCGCTCCGGGTTGACCTGCGGGCCGCAATCGACCGCGATGTCGATCGCCTTCACCTGGACCTGGCCCTTGTCGTCGACCTCCACCTCGGCCGCCACCGCCGTGTAGGTGACGAAGCTGTAGTGGCCGGCGATGCCGAGGCCGGTGCCCTTGGGCATCTGGCGACCCCAGCCCGCGCCCTTGGCGGCCGCCTCGATCACGCCGCGCAGGCGGCCGGTCTCGATCGGGTAGCGCTTCGGGTCCTCGCCGTAGTTCCAGACGTCGCCGATCTCGGTCGGGCTGATCTTGCGATCGGGTCCGATGAGCGCGAGCAGGTACTCCTTCGGCTCGCGGCCGGCGGCGTGAGCCAGCTCCGACACGAAGGACTGGATCGCGAAGGCGTGCGGGATGTTCGACACCGAGCGGAACCAGCCGATGCGGGCATGCGCGGCGGCCTCGGGGTTCTCCAGCCGCATGTTCGGGATGTCGAGCGGCGTGTTGACCAGCCCCATCCCGAGCTCGAACGGCAGCTCGTGCTTCGGGTCGGGCGCGAAGATCGAGCCGATCGTCGGCGCCACCGAGCGGTGCAGCCACGCCACCGGCATGCCCTTGTCGTCGAGGCCGGCCTCCAGCCGCTCCACCGAGATCGTGTGGTAGAAGCCGTGGTGGAGGTCGTCCTCGCGGGTCCAGGCCAGCTTCACCGGCGCGCCGTCGACGGCCTGCGAGCAGAGCGCCGCCTCGACCACGTAATCGGGCTTCGACTTGCGCCCGAACCCACCGCCGAGCAGCGTAACGTTCACCTTGACCTTGTCGTCGGGCAGCTTGAGCGCCTTCATCAGGCGGTCGTTGGCGGCCTGCGGACCCTGGACGCAGGCCCAGGCCTCGCAGAACCCGTCCTTCACCCGGGCTACCGCAGCCGGGGGCTCCATGGGAGCCTGGGCGAGGTGCGGCACGAAGTACTCGGCCTGGACCTTGGTCTTGGCCTTGGCCATGGCGCCGTCGACGTCGCCCTGCGTGCGCACGACCTTGCCGGGCTTGCGCGCGGCGGCCTCCAGCTCCTTGCGGAACGCGTCGGTATCGTAGCCGGCGTTCGGGCCGTCGTCCCAGGTGATCTTGAGCGCGTCCCGGGCCTTCAGGGCCGCCCAGGTGTTCTTGGCCACCACGGCGACGCCGCCGAGCGGCATGAACTCCGAGGGGATCGGGGTGGCGTCGATCTTGAAGATCTTCACGACGCCCGGGACCTTCTTGGCCTCGCTGTCGTCGAAGGACTTCACCGTGCCGCCGTAGACGGCCGGGCGCGCGACGACCGCGTACAGCATCCCGTCGAGCTTGGTGTCGAGGCCGTAGACGGCCTTGCCGGTGGTGATGTCGAAGTTGTCGATCAGACCGATCTTGCCGGTGCCGATGTAGCGGAAGTCCTTGGGATCCTTCAGCTTGACGTCGGTGGGCACCGGCAGCTCGGCGGCGGCCTTGGCGACCGCGCCGTAGCCGAGGGTGCGGCCCGACTTGGCGTGGGTCAGCGTGTGGTTGACGGCCGTCACCTCGGAGGCCGGCACGCCCCACTGCTTGGCCGCCGCCTGGATCAGCATCAGCCGCGCGGCGGCGCCGGCGTGGCGGAAATGCTGGAAGAAGTGGCGGGTCGAGCGCGAACCGTCCGTGTCCTGGTTGCCGAAGCGGCTCTCGTCGCCCCAGGCCTGGACGACCTTCACCTTCGCCCAGTCGGCCTCCAGCTCGTCGGCGACCGTGAAGGCCACAGAGGTGCGGATGCCCTGGCCCATGTCGGAGCGGTGGTTGGTCACCGTGACGGTGCCATCCGGCGCGATGGCGACGAAGACCTTCGGGTCGTCGCGCCAGCCGTGCGGCATGCCGTCGGCGCCGAACTTCTGCTCCTTCTGCTCCTTGGTCTGGGTCTCGTCGGCCCGGGCCGGGCGCAGCGAGAGGGCCAGAACCAGGGCGCCGGCGCCGCCGAGGATGCCGCGGCGGCTGACGTTGTCGAGGGCCGGCGTGGTGCCGGCGGCGAGCTCAGCGGTGAGCTTGGCGTCGTGGATCACAGGCGCTCTCCCTTGCTGGCGGGCGCCGTCTGGCCGGCGGCCTGATGGATCGCGGCGCGGATGCGTGGGTAGGTGCCGCAGCGGCAGATGTTGCCGCTCATCGTGGTGTCGATGTCGTCGTCGGTGGGCTTCGGCGTGTCCTTGAGGAGGGCGGCCGCCTGCATGATCTGGCCGCACTGGCAGAAGCCGCACTGGGCGACGTTCTGGTCGCGCCACGCCACCTGCACGGGATGGTTGCCGTCCGGCGACAGACCCTCAATGGTCACGACCTCCTGGCCGGCGGCCGCCGAGACCGGCGTGATGCAGGCGCGCGTCGCCGCGCCGCCGAGATGGATGGTGCAGGCCCCGCAGAGCGACACGCCGCAGCCGAACTTGGTGCCGGTGAGCCCGAGCTCGTCCCGCAGGTACCACAGCAGCGGCATGTCGGGGTCGCCGTCGAAGCTGCGCGCAGCCCCGTTCACGGTGAGTTTGATCATCGTTGCGTCCTGTCTGGCGGCGCCGGAGCGGCGATCAGTCGGGTCCGAGCCGGGCCGGGGGCCTCGGCCGGCTTAGCCGGCTCACGTTCCCCGGTGCGGACAGGCCGCGGGGCGAACGCTCAAGCTCAGAATAATAAATATTCTAAGGCACGCGGCGGGGTCGGCGCAACGCGGGGACGCGGCCGGTCATCCCCGAGCCTCTGCGCCCCGGGCATGCCGCGTGCGGCGGCGCACATGGGCGACCATCGATGCGGAGACGCGGGCCAGTCGATTCAGGCCAGCGGCCCGGTCAGCCGCGCGCCGTGGCCGCCGACGGAGCGACGCACTTCGCTCCGCTTGGCGCCCCAGCACTGCACCTCGGGTTGGGGCGCTTCGTTGCGCGTGATGACGGGCGACCGCTGTCGATCTTCGTCGGGCCGGCAGCTCAGCCCTCGAAAGTTTTGTCGGCGCCGATCAGAAGATCGCGGCCGTTCTTCGAGATAGGGAAGCCGTACTCGTCACCGGGATTCTCCCATATCAGGCACCGGCCTTATGGGCCGCGCTTACGTGGAGATCGAGACCGATCTTCTGCATCGCCATATGGAGCGCCTGCAGGGCGTCCGCTCCGGCTCCGAAACTGTCTCGCGGCTGCTCGGGCCAATCGATCGTGTAGCGACAGATCCAGTGCCCGTCCGCGTATTCCGGCGCGCGGAGCCGGACCGGGACAGGGACATCGCCGTCCGGAGCCCGGATCGTCAGGACGCGCACGCCGATGACCATGGCGGCGCGGCCCTCAGACCGTCACCTGCGTCCCGACCTCCACCACGCGCCCGGTCGGGATCTGGAAGAAGTCCGTGGCGTCGTTGGCGTTCTTGGCGAGGGTGATGAAGATCCGGTCCTGCCAGAGCGGCATGCCCGAATGCGCCGCCGGCCGGATCGAGCGGCGCGACAGGAAGAACGACGTCGCCATGATGTCGAACTTGAAGCCCTGGCGGCGCAGCAGCACCAGCGTCTTCGGGATGTTCGGCGTCTCCATGTAGCCGAACTTCATCACGACCTTGTAGAAATGCGGGCCCACCGGCTCGATCCGCACCTTGTCGGCCTCGTTCGAGCGCGGCGTGTCCACCGTCTCGACGGTGAGGATCACGTTCTTCTCGTGCAGCACCTTGTTGTGCTTGAGGTTGTGCAGGAGCGCCGCCGGGGCGATCTCGGGATCGCTCGTCAGGAACACCGCGGTGCCGCGCACGTGGTGGGGCGGGCTCTTCTCCAGCATGCCGACCAGCTCGACCAGCGGCACGTCGGTCTTGCGGGTCTTGTTGAACAGGATCGTCACCCCGCGCACCCAGGTCCACATCAGGATGATGAGGCCGCCCGCGAGCAGCAGCGGCACGTAGCCGCCCTCCACGACCTTGATCAGGTTGGAGAGCAGGAACAGGAACTCGAGGACGATGAAGGGCAGCATCACGGCTGCGGCCGCCACGGGCGACCACTTCCACATGCGCCACATCACCAGGAAGGTCAGCGAGGCGGTGAGCAGCATGGTGCCGGTCACCGCGATGCCGTAGGCCGAGGCCAGCGACGACGAGGTCTTGAACAGCACGGCGAGCAGCACGACGCCGAACATCAGGAGGGCGTTGATCTGCGGCAGGTAGATCTGGCCGGCATGCGACTCGGAGGTGTGGCGGATCTCCAGCCGCGGCAGCAGGCCGAGCTGGATCGCCTGCCGGGACAGCGAGAAGGCGCCGGTGATCACCGCCTGGCTCGCCACCACGGTGGCGATCGTGGCGAGCACCACCATCGGTAGCAGGCCCCAGGCGGGCACGAGCTGGAAGAACGGATCGGCCGTGTCGGGCTTCTCCAGCACCAGGGCCGCCTGCCCGAGATAGTTGAGGGCGAGCGCCGGAAAGACGAGGCAGATCCAGGCCACCTGGATCGGCTTGCGGCCGAAATGGCCGAGATCGGCGAACAGGGCCTCGGCCCCGGTCACCGCCAGGAACACCGCCCCCAGGGCGATCAGCGCGCCGCTGCCGTGGCCGAGCAGGTAGTGCACGGCGTGCCAGGGATTGAGCGCGCGGAACACCTCCGGGTGCAGGGTGATGTGCGGCAGCGCCGCGAGCGCCATGGCGAGGAACCACACGACGGTCACCGGCCCGAAGAAGGCCGCCACCTTCCCGGTCCCGCGGTTCTGCACGAGGAACAGCGCGACGATGATCACCACGGTGATCGGCAGGACGTACTCGTCGAGGGCGGGCGTGACGAGCTTCAGGCCCTCCACCGCCGAGAGGACCGAGATCGCCGGCGTGATCACCGCGTCGCCGTAGAACAGCGAGGCGCCGAGCAGCCCCAGCATGAACACGATGCGCGAGCCGCCGAGCGCCTTCCGGGCCAGCGCCATCAGCGAGAGGATGCCGCCCTCGCCGTTGTTGTCCATGCGCAGCAGGATCGCGACGTACTTGACCGTCACGATCATGAAGAGGGCCCAGAGGATCAGCGACACGGTGCCGATCACCTCCTCGGGCAGCAGGATGCCGTCGGTCCGGGCCGGGACCAGCGCTTCGCGGAACGCGTAGAGCGGGCTGGTGCCGATATCGCCGTAGACGACGCCGACGGAGCCGACCAGCAGCGTCCAGAACCCGGCATGGCCGTGCTGGGTCTCGGCCTTCTCGGGGGCGTCGAGGCTGCCGGCGGTGGCCGGCCCGTGCGTCGGCGCCGGGGCGCCGGTCTCGTCGGCGGCCTGGGCGGCCGCGCGCGCGGCGTCGGGGGCTGCGGGCGCGGGCTGGGGGGCTACGCCGGGTGCGAAGGTTTGGCTCATGCGGATGTCGGAAGCTCGGGCGTGGCCGGCGCTTCGCGGTTCGGCTCAGGGGCCAGTCGGGGCCGGGCAGAAAACGCGAAGACTCCGCCGAACCGTGCGGGCCGGCCACCGGGCCGACCGCTCGCGGGATCGTGCGGCCTTGCTATCATGCCCTCGTGCGCCCGGAAACCGTGTGCACCCGCGAAGAACGCGGAGCTGGGTCTCGGCACGGCGGGCCACGCCGCCAACGTTAACCGGACGCGCGGCGCCCCGGAGCGACGGCGGGAGGCGACGCGGTCTCCGTCTCGCGGGACCTGCGCGTCGGCCCGCCCGTCACTCGGCGGCGGTGCGGTTCCCGCCCTGGCCGAATCGGCGCTCGATGTAGTCGATCACGATCGTCTCGAAGTCCTTGGCCAGCGTCGGGCCGCGGAGCGTCATCGCCTTCTTGCCGTCGATGAAGACCGGCGCGGTCGGGGTCTCGCCGGTGCCGGGCAGCGAGATGCCGATATCGGCGTGCTTCGATTCGCCCGGGCCGTTCACGATGCAGCCCATCACGGCGACGTTCAGCCCCTCAACGCCCGGATAGGTCTTCTTCCACTCCGGCATCGAGGTGACGATCCAGTTCTGGATGTCGCGGGCGAGTTCCTGGAACGTGGTCGAGGTCGTGCGGCCGCAGCCCGGGCACGCCGCCACCATCGGCACGAAGGTGCGGAACCCCATGGTCTGCAGGAGTTCCTGGCTGGCCTTGACCTCGACGGACCGGTCGCCGCCCGGCTCGGGGGTCAGCGAGTACCGGATCGTGTCGCCGATCCCCTCCTGGAGCAGCACGCCGATGGCGGCCGAGGCGGCCACGAGACCCTTCGATCCCATGCCGGCCTCGGTGAGGCCGAGATGGATGGCGTAGTCCGAGCGGCGCGCCACCTCGCGGTAGACGGCGATCAGGTCCTGCACCGCCGAGACCTTGGCCGAGAGGATGATCTTGTTCTGCGGCAGGCCGAGCTCCACGGCGCGGTCGGCCGAGCTGATCGCCGAGCGGACCATCGCCTCGCGCATCACCGCCCGGGCGTCGATCGGCCGCGGCGCCTTGGCGTTCTCGTCCATCAGGTGGGTGAGCAGCTCCCCGTCCAGCGAGCCCCAGTTGGCGCCGATCCGCACGGTCTTGTTGTGCTTGATCGCCTGCTCGATGATCGCCGAGAACTGCGTGTCCTTCTTGTCCTTGAAGCCGACGTTGCCGGGGTTGATCCGGTACTTGGCCAGCGCCTCCGCGCAGGCCGGGTGGTCGGCGAGCAGCTTGTGGCCGATGTAGTGGAAGTCGCCCACCAGCGGCACGTGGACGCCGATCCGGTCGAGGCGCTCGCGGATCTTCGGCACTGCGGCCGCCGCCTCGTCGCGGTCGACCGTGATGCGCACGAGCTCCGAGCCGACCCGGGCGAGCTGGGCGACCTGCGCCACGGTGGCATCGATGTCGGCCGTGTCGGTGTTGGTCATCGACTGGACGACGATCGGGGCGCCGCCGCCGACGGTGACCGCGCCCTCGCCCTCGCCGACCGTGACGCCGACGGTGCGGTGGCGCGGGGCGGGGCCGGCGATCTCCGGTCCGCCGCCGGCCAGCGGGTTGTCGGCGGGGTTCTCGGAACGGGTGGCTTCCATGACTTCCATCGTGGACTTTCGCGGGCGCGCCTCGCGGGTGCCGGAGCCGTGACGGCTGCCGGGCCGGTCCCGGGGACACGCCTCGCCGGAACTTCGGGGCTGCCGCGGGTTAGCTGCGGACGACCCGGCGCCGCGTCAACCCGGCGCCGCGCGGGGCAGCATCGCGCAGGACAGCATCGCGGCTGTCATGTCGTATCCGGGCGCGGATGTCGAGTTTCCTGCACGTCCCGGAGGCACCCGCCGCCGCCGCCAGCCGGTTTTCGTCGGACTCTGTTGCCGATTCGCTCGGGCCGGGGCAGGTGCCGGCGCGGGGCGAGCACCCCGCCGCGATCCCGTCGCACGGTTGATGCTGCATCGCAGCATCCCATCTGTGTGGTGGATCAGGAGACCGACATGAGCGAGCAATTCGGTGGCGCCGAGCCGCACAACCCCGCCACCGCCGTTCCCGAATCGCCCGTCACCGACGCGATCGAGGCGCAGCCGGCGCAGGCGCCGGGCCCCGCGCTCGCCGGGCCCAAGTTCGAGAAGCCGGTGGCGCTCGCCCTCCAGGGCGGCGGCGCGCACGGCGCCTTCACCTGGGGCGTGCTCGACGCGCTCATCGAGGACGGCCGCCTCGGCTTCGAGGCGGTGACGGGGGCGAGCGCCGGGGCGATGAACGCCGTCGTCCTGGTGGATGGCTGGCTGAAGGGCGGCCCGGACGGGGCCCGCGAGGGTCTGGAGCGGTTCTGGCGCGAGGTCAGCCTCGACGGCGACCTGGGGCCGGCCCAGCGCAACCTCGTGAGCGGCCTGTTCAGCCTGTGGAAGGGCAACCCGGTGGCCGAGTTCTGGGCCAAGATGCTGGCGCCGAGCCCCTACGTGTCGAACCCGCTCAACATCAATCCGCTGCGCAAGGCGCTCGCCGAGCAGGTCGATTTCGACCGCCTCCGCGAGGCCGACACGGCGGGCCTGTTCGTGTCGGCGACCAACGTCTGGACCGGCAAGCTCGCGGTGTTCGAGCGCGAGCGCCTGACCGTCGACCACCTGATGGCCTCGGCCTGCCTGCCCACGGTCTTCCAGGCGGTGGAGATCGACGGCGTGCCCTACTGGGACGGCGGCTACCTCGGCAATCCGCCGCTCTACCCCCTGCACCGCGGCGCCCAGACCCGCGACATCCTGCTCGTGCAGATCAACCCCGTGGAGCGGCGCGAGACTCCGCGCACGGAGGCCGAGATCCGCGACCGGCTCAACGAGATCACGTTCAACGCGAATCTGATGCGCGAATTGCGGGCGATCGACTTCCTCGACGGGCTGATCGAGGAGGGCACCCTCGGCCAGGGCCAGTACCGCCGGGTCCTCGTGCACCGGATCGACGGCACCGACGCCCTCGAGGACTACAACGCCGCCTCCAAGCTCGACGCGCGCTGGACCGTGTTCAAGCGCCTGCGCGACAAGGGCCGCGCCGCCGCGCAGGCCTGGCTCGCCGAGAACTACGAGCGGATCGGCCGGGATTGCACGGTCGACCTTCAGCAGGCGTATCAGTGATGGGCCCCTCGGGTCGCGTACGGATAATTGATCTCGAGACATTCTCCTGTCGAGATCTGTCAAAGATTGTCGAATCTGGCAGATTATCGGCCTGCCGTTCGGTGGAAGGAAAGGAGTTTGCGTAGATGGATCTTGGTCTGGCTTGGAGTTAATAAAAATTTCTCTTCATAAGCGACGATGAAGCGTCTACGGGCAGAGCGCGGTTGATGAGGCGGCGACTCACTCACCGCGGGGAGAGCCCGAGACATGTCATTTCGTATGTCCGACTACAGGATCAGCATCAAGATCGCCCTTGTCATGGGCGCGATGCTCATCGTTACATTGGTCGTGGCCGGCATAACCTTGCGGAACATCGGTGACATCCGGGAAGCTCAGGACCGGATCGAACACACGCAGGCGGTGCTGGAACAGGTCGAGCGGATGAGCCTCGCGATGGTGAATCGGGAGACCGGCCTGCGCGGCTACCTGATCGCCGCGGAGCCGCGCTTCCTCGAGCCCGAGACGGCCGGACGTGAGGCCTTCGCGGCGGCTTGGTCGGAGATGCGGCGGCTGGTGGCGGACAACCCCGCGCAGCAGGCACGCTTGACGGACCTGAAGTCCCTAGCTGATCGCTGGGGCAGCGCGTTCGCGGATCGCGAGATCGCCCTGATGCGCGATGCCGCGACGCGGGAAGAGGCGCGCCGGATCATGATCTCGGGCGTCGGCAAGGCGATCATGGACGAGATCCGCGCCAAGACGGCCGAGATCGCCGACACGGAGCGCGCGCTGATGAACGGCCGGGCTCAGGCCGCGGCGACGGCCATCGCGGCGACGCGTTCGGCGAGCCTGATCGGCCTCGGCCTGATGGCCGGCATCGGGCTGATCGGTCTGGCGCTCCTGCAGATCGGCATCGCCAAGCCGGTCCGCGCCATCACGGCCGCGATGACCCGGATGGCGGCGAACGATCTCCGGACCGAAGTGCCCGGAGTCGGCCGCGGTGACGAGATCGGCGCCATGGCCGATGCGGTCCGGGTCTTCCGCGACGGCCTCGTCCGAGCCGCGACCCTCGAAGCCGAGGCTGCGCAGGCCCGTGCCGCCCTCGATGCGCAACGCAAGGCCGCGATGGTCGAGATGGCCGACGGCTTCCAGGCGGCGGTCGGCGGCGTGGTGCGGGCCGTCTCGTCGGCGGCGAGCGAACTCGAATCCACGGCCGCGCGCATGAGCTTCGCCGCGGCCGAGACGGCCGACCAGTCGACGACGGTCGCGGCGGCGGCCGAGCAGGCGGCCACGAATGTCAGCACGGTGGCTGCCGCCGCCGAGGAACTCGGCACGACCATTCACGAGATCGGCCGTCAGGTGCAGACGGCGGCCGACTTCGCCGACACGGCCGTCGCGGAGGCCGGACGATCCGCGGACCTGATGCGCAGCCTGCGGGAGAGCGCGACGCGGATCGGCGACGTGGTCGGCCTCATCTCGGGCATCGCCGGCCAGACCAACCTGCTGGCCCTCAACGCCACGATCGAGGCGGCCCGCGCTGGCGCGGCGGGTCGCGGCTTCGCGGTGGTCGCGAGCGAGGTCAAGGAACTGGCCGAGCAGACGGCGAGAGCCACCGAGGAGGTCGCCCGACAGGTCGGCGAGATTCAGTCCTGGACCGGGGACGCCTCCGACGCGATCACGCGGGTCGTCAGCCGCATCAACGAGATCAGTGCAGTGTCGAGCGGGATTGCCGCGGCGGTCGAGCAGCAGGGCTCGGCGACCCAGGAGATCGTCCGGAACGTCGGTCAGGCGGCACTCGGGACCGGAGCCGTCACCAACAACATCACGGCCGTGGCCCGCTCGGCGGAGGGGGCCGGGAGCGCCGCCGCACAGGTGCTCGAGGCGGCGTCCGGGCTGCTGGGGCAGGCTCAACAGCTCGACGTGGAAGTGGGCCGCTTCCTCGACACGGTCCGGACCGGTTGAGGCCGCCCGCCGGCCTTCCGATCCGCCGGCGGTCGAGCCTGCGTCGAAACGACCGTCGCGGCGCATGAAACCGTGGCGGGTCGGGCGCGTTTCCGCGCGGAAAATCGCGCGCTCAGTGGCGCGACGAGGTCGCGAATAGGTCACCGCCATGACGCTGCTGCGCCGCGAGGCCCTGATCCTGATCGGTGCCGGTCTCGCCGGCGGCGCCCGCGCCGCGGAGCAGCCCGCCGGCACCGCGCGGGCCACGGATTTCGCCTTCGAGACCCCGGAGGCCGCGCCGATGCCGCTCTCCGCCTACGCGGGGAAGCCGATTCTCGTGGTCAACACCGCGACAGCTTGCGGCTATGCCGGGCAGCTCACCGGGCTGCAGACGCTCTGGACGCGGTTCGGCGATCGCGGGCTCATCGTGCTGGGCGTCCCGTCGCCGGATTTCGGCAACCAGGAACCCCTGGACGGCCCGGCCATCGCGGAGGCGGCGCGGAGGAATCACGGCGTCACCTTCCCGCTCACGGCCAAGACCCGGGTGAAGATGCCGGGCGCCCACCCGTTCTACCGCTGGGCGGCGGCCGAGCGCCCCGCCGAGACGCCGCGCTGGAACTTCCATAAGTACCTGATCGCCCGCGACGGCAGCCTCGCGGCGGCCTTCGCCACGCAGGTCGAGCCGACCGATCCGCGGGTGATCTCGGGGATCGCCGCCACCCTCGACCAGGCCTGACCGCGACGCCGGGCCGGCAGGCGGGATTAAACGCGCGGGCCCCGCGTTCACACATCATGGCATCGGACAAGAACAAGCGCCCGGACCTCCTCGACCTGCTGGTGCCCCTGCGGCGCTACGCGCGGTCGCTCACCCGCGACACGCTGCGGGCCGATGACCTCGTGCACGACACGCTGGTGCGGGCCCTGGAGATGCAGGGCTCGCTCCGGCCGAACACCAATCTGCGCACCTGGATGATGACGGTGCTGCACAACGCCTTCATCGACGAGCAGCGCCGCCGGCAGGTGGAGGCGCGGCACGCCGACACGCTGGTCCGGATGACCGAGGACATGGCGCCGCCGGCCCAGGAGGGTCAGGTGCGCCTCGCCCAGATCCGGCAAGCCTTCCTCAAGCTTCCGGAGGAGCAGCGCGCCGCGCTCCACCTCGTCACCCTGGAAGGCATGGCCTACGCCGACGCGGCGGCCGTGCTCGGCATCCCGATCGGCACGCTGATGTCCCGTCTCGGCCGCGGCCGGGCGGCCCTGCGGGCCTTCGAAGAGGGGACGCGGACCGACCGCGGCTCCGACGAGGCGGAGCCCGCCAAGACACCCGAGACGCGGCGCGGACCGCCCTCCACCCTCCGGCTCGTTGTGTCCGACGAGCCGCGGGAAAGGTCCGCCTGGCCTCTGCGACGCGCCGTCGGAGAGAGCTGAGCACGGAGCTGATGAAGGACCGGCACCCGCGGGCGCCGGTGCCGACTGACGATTGCGACCGGCGGATCGCCTCCGGGCACGCTGGATTCGAGGACTTCACGATGATCGATCCGATCACAGACGACGATCTCATCGCCTTCGTCGACGGCCAGATCGACCCGATGCGCCGTCTCGACGTCGAGGCGCACCTCGCGGCCAATCCCGAGGCCGCGGCCCGGGTGATGGCCGAGATGCACGATCGCGACGCCCTGCGGGCCTGCTTCGAGCGCGTTCCGGGGCCCGGGCCGGACCGGAACATGGTCCTGGCGCGCCGCTTCGACCGGAACCTGCGCTGGCGCCGCGTCGCCTCGCGCCTGAAGCGGGCCGCCGCGATCGCGGTGCTCGTGGGCGCGGGCTGGCTGGCCCACGACGAGATCGGCCGCTTCGGCGTTCCCGACACCCTGGCGGCGACCCCGGATCCGGCCCTGATCGCCGACGCGCGGCAGGCCCGGGTCGTGGCGCAGCTGCGCAAGAGCATCGGTGGCCAGGCCGACGATCCGGTCTACGACCGGGCGCGCCTCCGCTCGGCGACCGGCATCGACCTGCCGGCCCTGCCCGACGGCTGGCGGGTGCGCGACATCCAGGTCTTCCCCGCCCGGCACGGCACCGGGATCGAGGTCGCCCTGGAGACCGAGCGCTTCGGCGAGGCGTCGCTGTTCGCCACCCGCGGCATCCGCGGAGGACCGACGACGCTCATCACCGGCTCGGACGACGGCGACGTCGTCTCGTGGAACGCGGGCGACACCGCCTACGCCCTGAGCGGTCCGCGCAGCGACGCGGACCTGCGGCAGGCGGCGAGCCTCCTCGGCGCCGGTCCGGCGACCCGCTGAGCGCGCGCCGGCCTCCCGCCCGGGGCCTCGACAGGGCGCCCCGGCGGGTGCCAAAGATCGGCCATGCAGGCCACGGATCCAGCACGGGACCCGGCACGGGACGATGACGGGCTCGCAGCCCTGTTCGACGCGGCGCGCGCGGTGCGCGCGCGGGCGCACGCCCCCTATTCCCACTTCCCCGTCGGAGCCGCGCTGCGCGACGAGCGCGGCGCGATCCACGCGGGCTGCAACGTCGAGAACGCCGCCTACCCGGTCGGGACCTGCGCGGAGGCCGGGGCGATCGCCGCCATGGTGGCGACCGGCGGCCGGCGCATCGCGGCGATCCTGGTCTGCGGCGACGGCAACGGCTTGGTGACGCCCTGCGGCGCCTGCCGCCAGCGCATCCGCGAATTCGCCCGGCCGGACACCCCGATCCACGCCGCCGGTCCGGGCGGGGTCGCCCGCACCTTCACGCTGGCGGAGCTACTGCCGGAATCCTTCGGCCCGGAGACGCTGGGTGAGTGAGGCGGCCGCCCGCGACGCCCTGCGCGCCGCCGGCTTCGCGGGCCCCTACGCCTGCGCGGTGGTGACCGGCACCGGCCTCGGCGGGATCGCGGCGGCCCTCACGGACGCGCGCGCCGTCGACTACGCGGCGATCCCCGGATTTCCGGGGCCCGGCGTCAGCGGCCACGGCGGCCTGCTGCATCGCGGCCGCCTCGCCGGGCGGCCGGTCCTGATCTTCGAGGGGCGGGCCCACGCCTACGAGCGCGGTGACCCGGCGGCGATGCGGGTGCCGCTCGCCTGCGCCCGGCACCTCGGCGCCCGCCGCCTGCTCCTCACCAACGCCTCCGGATCGCTGCGGCCCGCGACCGGGCCCGGCTGCCTCGTGCTGCTCGCCGACCACATCAACCTCTCCGGCCTGAACCCGCTGATCGGCGAGGCCAGCGACGCCCGGTTCGTGCCGATGACCGAGGCCTACGACCCGGACCTGCGGGCGCGGCTCCGCGCGGCGGCCGGGGCCTGCGGCGTGCCCCTGGGGGAGGGGGTCTACGCGTGGTTCTCGGGCCCGAGCTTCGAGACGCCCGCGGAGGTGCGGATGGCCGGCATCCTGGGCGCCGACCTCGTGGGCATGTCCACCGTGCCGGAGGTGATCCTCGCCCGGTTCCTCGACCTGCCGGTGGCGGCGGTCTCGGTGGTGACGAACCTCGCGGCCGGCATCGCCGGCGGCGCGCCGCACCACGCGGAGACGAAGGAAGTCGCGGCCCGGGCCGCGGAGGATCTCGGCCGCCTGGTCCGGGCGTTCGTGGCCGGCCTGCCCGACGGAGAGACAGCCGATGACTGACCCCGAAGCCGGCGCGGTCGCACGCCGGGCCCTGCCGCTCCTCGACCTCACCGATCTCGGCGAGACCTGCACCGAGACCCGGATCGACGTCCTCTGCCGGGACGCGAAGCGCGGCGGCGTCGCGGCGATCTGCGTCTGGCCGCGCTTCGTCGCGCAGGGCGCGCGGGCGCTCGCGGGCACCGGGATCCGGATCGCCACGGTCATCAACTTCCCCGCGGGCGGCGAGGACTGCGCCCGCGCCACCGACGACACCGCCGAGGCCCTGCGCGACGGCGCCGACGAGATCGACCTCGTCCTGCCCTACGGCGCGCTGCTGCGGGGCGAGGCGGCGGTGGCCCGCGACATGGTCGAGGCCGTGCGCGACACCTGCGGATCCGCGACCCTGAAGGTGATCCTGGAGACGGGCGCGCTCGCCGAGCCGGAGCGGATCCGGGAGGCCAGCCGGATCGCCCTGGAGGCGGGCGCCGACTTCCTGAAGACCTCCACGGGCAAGAGCCCGGTCTCGGCGACCCCGGAAGCCGCCGAGGCGATGCTGGCCGAGATCCGCGCCGGCGGCCGCGCCGCGGGCCTGAAGGTCTCCGGCGGCCTGCGCAGCGTCGCCGACGCCGCCACCTACCTCGACCTCGCCGACCGGCTGATGGGTCCCGGCTGGGTGAGCCCGAGAACCTTCCGGCTCGGGGCGAGCAGCCTGTTCGAGACCCTGATGCGGGCGCGGACGCTGTGAGCGTGCGGCTGCCTCAGGAGACGATCCGGGCCAAGCGCGACGGCCAGCCCCTCGACCCGGACGAGATCGGGGCCTTCATCCGCGGCCTCACCGACGGCACGGTCGGGGAGGGGCAGGCGGCGGCCTTCGCCATGGCGGTGTTCTTCCGCGGCCTGTCGCTGCCGGAGCGGGTGGCGCTCACCCGCGCAATGGCGGAATCGGGCCGGATCCTCGCCTGGGACCTGCCCGGGCCCGTCCTCGACAAGCACTCCACCGGCGGCATCGGCGACGCGGTGAGCCTGCCGCTCGCTCCGATGGTCGCGGCCTGCGGCGGCTACGTTCCGATGATCTCGGGGCGCGGCCTCGGCCATACCGGCGGGACGCTGGACAAGCTCGGCAGCATCCCGGGCTACGACGCCACGCCCGGGCTCGACGCGTTCCGCCGGGTCGTCGCAGAGGTCGGCTGCGCCATCATCGGCCAGACCGCCGAACTCGCGCCCGCGGACCGGCGCCTCTACGCGATCCGCGACGTCACCGGCACGGTCGAGTCCCGCGACCTGATCACCGCCTCGATCCTGTCGAAGAAGCTCGCCGCCGGGCTCGACGGGCTCGTGATGGACGTGAAGCAGGGCTCCGGCGCCTTCATGGCGGGCGTGCCCGAGGCGCGGGCGCTGGCCCAGAGCATCGTCACGGTGGCGGAGGGCGCCGGCCTGCACACCGCCGCGCTGATCACCGACATGGACGCGCCGCTCGCCAGCGCGGCCGGCAACGCCGTCGAGGTCGCCTACGCGCTCGACTACCTGACGGGCGCACGCCGCGAGCCGCGCTTCCACGCGGTTACGATGGCGCTGGGCGCCGAGATGCTGGTCGTGGGCGGCCTGGCGCCGGACCGCGACAGCGCCGCGGAGCGGCTGGAGCAGGCCCTCGCCTCGGGCCGGGCGGCCGAGGGCTTCGGCCGCATGGTCGCGGCGCTCGGCGGACCGGGCGATCTCCTGGAGCGGCCGGAGGCGCACCTGCCCGCCGCGCCGGTGCGCCGGGCGGTCCGTCAGGACGGGACCGTCGCGGGGATCGCGACGCGGGCGCTGGGCCTGGCGGTGATCGGGCTCGGCGGCGGCCGCACGCGGCCTGAGGATCCGGTCGACCCGCGGGTCGGCTTCACGGATCTTGCCGGTCCCGGATCGTCCGGCGGGCTGCTCGGGATCGTCCACGCGGCCGACGAGGCCGCCGCGGACCGGGCGGAGGCCGCGCTGCGGGCGGCCTACCGAATGGGCAACGCGCCGCCGGAGCGCCCGCCCGTCCTCGAGCGGGTGGGCGCCGGCTAGCGGGCGCGCCCGGCCATCACGGAGCCGTGGCCGGGCGCGGCGGGCTCGGAGCCCTTACCAGCGGCCGTAGCCGTGGCGATGGCCCCAGCCGCCGTGGTGATGGTGACGCGGGCCGAAGCCGCGGTGCCCCCAGCCGTGATGGTGGCCCCGGCCCCAACCGTGGTGGTGATGGCGCGGGCCGTAGCCGCGGTGACCCCAGCCGCCGTGGCGGTGCCCGTAGCCGTAGCTGTACTGGACGGACTGGACGTCGCCGGCTTCCGCCTGCAGGCCGGCGTCGCGGCCGAGGGGCGCGGCCATGGCCGGCGCCGCGAAAGCGAGTCCGCCGAAGGCCAGGGCGGCGGCCAAACGGGTCCGTGCGGTCTTGGTGAACATCGGCGTTCTCCTGATCCACGCCGGTCGCCTTGTGGCGTCCGGCCGTGTCCCAGGTGTGCGCCTTTCCAGTTGACGCAAACGTGACCTGTTCGCTCAGGCCGTGTTCAGGTCAGGGTCTGCGGTAGACCCAGACCCGCGCCGGCGGCAGGTTCAGCCAGACCCGGTTGGAGCGATCGGCGGTGTAGCTGCCGGCCTCGCAGCGGGCCGGGATCGGCGGAACGACCGCGTAGGTGAACTGCACGAAGGGCGCGCCCGGCCGCATCAGGTCGTGG
Source organism: Methylobacterium sp. Leaf361 (assembly GCF_001424445.1). Classification (NCBI taxonomy): domain Bacteria; kingdom Pseudomonadati; phylum Pseudomonadota; class Alphaproteobacteria; order Hyphomicrobiales; family Methylobacteriaceae; genus Methylobacterium; species Methylobacterium sp. Leaf361. Next base: position 48,964 of record NZ_LMPY01000006.1, read on the forward strand.
GCGGTGTTGAGCAGGTCGAGCCGCTGCTCCAGCGGCTTGGTGAACAGCGGCAGGCTCGAGATCGTCGCGGCGGCGGGCTCCGTCAGCACGTCCTGGAGGCTCGCGCGCATGTTGTAGGCGTCGCCCTGGATGACCCGCACGCCCGGGAAGCGATGGGTCAGGAGGCGGCAGAAATCGGGGTTGAACTCCACGAGGATCAGCCGCTCAGGCGCGACGCCGCGCCGGATCAGCGCCTCGGTCACAGGACCGGTGCCGGGGCCCAGCTCGACCACGGGCCCTTCGAGGCGCGGGTCGACGTAGGCCGCCATGGTCCGGGCGAGCATCTTGCCCGAGGGCGTCACGGCCCCCGTGACCAGGGGGCGCTCCAGCCAGGATCGCAGGAATCGGGCCTCGTCCTCGAGGGGGTCGCGCCGCGGCCCGAAAATCGCGCTCCTGCCCGCAGGAGCCTTCGCGTTGGGACGGCGGAGCGGCGGCAAGTCCTGGATTCCTTGATGCCGGATGAGAATGAATGGCTAGGGACGGCGCTGTCTTACAGTCAAGCCGGCGCCGCGCCTAGGGGATGCAAGCCACGCCGGCCGCTTGCATAACGGGTCTTCCCGGGATTCGGATCCGGCCTCACGGCCGGACCGCGCCCCCGAAGAAGTCCCGCACCTTCGAGAAGAAGCCCGCGGACTCCGGATGGTTCTCCGGGGAGGCCGACTGGTCGAACTCCTGGAGCAGCTCGCGCTGGCGCTTGGTCAGGTTCTGCGGGGTCTCGACGAAGACCTGGATGTAGAGGTCGCCGACCTCCCGCGAGCGCAGCACCGGCATGCCCTTGCCCTTGATGCGGAACTGCTTGGCGGTCTGCGTCCCCGCCGGGATGCGCACCTGCGTCTGCGAGCCGTCGATCACCGGCACGGTGATCTCGCCCGAGAGCGCGGCCGTGACCATCGAGATCGGCACCCGGCAGAACAGGTCGGCGCCGTCGCGCTGGAAGAACTCGTGCTGCTTGATCGACAGGAAGACGTAGAGGTCGCCCGCCGGCCCGCCGCGCAGCCCGCTCTCGCCCTCGCCGGCGAGCCGGATCCGCAGCCCGTCATCGACGCCCGCCGGCACGTTGATCGAGAGGGTGCGCTCGCGGTTGACGCGCCCGGCGCCCTGGCAGGCGGTGCAGGGGTCGTCGACGATCTCGCCGCGGCCGTGGCAGTTGGGGCAGGTCCGCTCGATGGCGAAGAAGCCCTGCGCTGCCCGGACCCGTCCGTAGCCCGCGCAGGTCGGGCAGGTCCGCGGCTTCGAGCCGGGCTTCGCGCCGGACCCGTCGCAGACCTCGCAGGTGATCGAGGTCGGGATCTTGATGGTCTCGGCCTTGCCGGTGAAGGCCTCCTCCAGGGTGATCTCGAGGTTGTAGCGCAGGTCGGCCCCGCGCTCGCGGCCCGGCGTGCCGCCGCGTCCGCGGCCACCGCCGGCGGCCCCGCGGCCGTCGCCGAAGAAATTGTCGAAGATGTCCGACATGAAGTCGCCGAACTCGTTGCCGAATCCGGGACCGCCGGCCCCGCCCTGGCTGAAGGCCGCGTGGCCGAACCGGTCGTAGGCGGCGCGCTTCTGGCCGTCGGAGAGGCACTGATAGGCCTCGTTAATTTCCTTGAACTTGATCTCGGCGTCCTTGTCGCCGGGATTTCGGTCGGGATGATAGGTCATCGCGAGCTTGCGGAAGGCGACCTTCATCTCGCCTTCCGTGGCGGTCTTGGTGACCCCCAGGATCTCGTAGTAGTCCCGCTTCGACATCCCGCCCTCAGGTGCCTTCCCGTCCCGTCCCGTACCCCGGGCCGCGACGCTTCTCTACCACCGCGCCGCCGTTCCGGGAGGCCGCGACGAGCCCGGAAACCGGAGGCGCCGACGACGCGGATCCGCGATCGGCCGGCGGCTCCCGGTTCCGGGCCCCGCAGGCCCGGCATGACGGAGCTTCTGAATACGCTTCTCACGCAAAGGCGGGGCCGGATCGCTCCGGCCCCGCGCGGTCGTATCAGATCCGCGCCTCAGGCGCGCTTCTTCTGGTCCTTCTCGTCGACCTCCTGGAAGTCGGCGTCGATGACGTCGTCCTTCTTCTCGGAGGCCGCCGCCTCGGCGCCCGCATCCGGGCCGGCCGCCTGGTTGGCGGCGTACATGGCCTCGCCGAGCTTCATCGAGGCCTGCATCAGGTCCGTGGTCCGGGCCTTGATGGTCTCGACGTCGTCGCCCTCCAGCGCGGTCTTGAGCGCGGTCATCGCGGTCTCGATCGCGCCCTTGTCGGCGGCCGGGACCTTGTCGCCGTACTCGGTCACCGACTTCTCGGTGGCGTGGATCAGGCTCTCGCCCTGGTTCTTCACCTCGACGAGCTCGCGCCGCTTCTTGTCGGCCTCGGCGTTCGCCTCGGCGTCCTTCACCATCCGGTCGATGTCGGCGTCCGACAGGCCACCCGAGGCCTGGATGCGGATCTGGTGCTCCTTGTTGGTCGCCTTATCCTTGGCCGTCACGTTGACGATGCCGTTGGCGTCGATGTCGAAGGTCACCTCGATCTGCGGCATGCCGCGGGGCGCCGGCGGGATGCCGACGAGGTCGAACTGGCCGAGCAGCTTGTTGTCGGCCGCCATCTCGCGCTCGCCCTGGAAGACCCGGATCGTGACGGCGTTCTGGTTGTCCTCGGCCGTCGAGAAGGTCTGGGACTTCTTGGTCGGGATCGTGGTGTTGCGGTCGATGAGCCGGGTGAACACGCCGCCCAGCGTCTCGATGCCGAGCGACAGCGGGGTCACGTCCAGCAGCAGCACGTCCTTGACGTCGCCCTGGAGCACGCCGGCCTGCACGGCGGCGCCGATGGCCACGACCTCATCCGGGTTGACGCCCTTGTGGGGCTCCTTGCCGAAGAAGGCCTTCACCACCTCCTGGATCTTGGGCATGCGGATCATGCCGCCGACCAGCACCACCTCGTCGATCTCGGAGGCCGACACGCCGGCATCCTTGAGCGCCTTGCGGCAGGGCTCGATCGTCCGCTGCACCAGATCGTCGACGAGCGACTCGAACTTCGCGCGGCTGAGCTTCAGCGCGAGATGCTTCGGGCCGGTGTTGTCGGCGGTGATGTAGGGCAGGTTGATCTCGGTCTGGGTGGCCGAGGACAGCTCGATCTTGGCCTTCTCGGCGGCCTCCTTGAGGCGCTGGAGGGCGAGCTTGTCCTTGGTCAGGTCGATGCCCTGCTCCTTCTTGAACTCGGCCGTCAGGTACTCGACGATGCGGTTGTCGAAGTCCTCGCCGCCCAGGAAGGTGTCGCCGTTCGTCGACTTCACCTCGAAGACGCCGTCGCCGATCTCCAGGATGGAGACGTCGAAGGTGCCGCCGCCGAGGTCGTAGACCGCGATCGTGCCGGACTTCTTCTTGTCGAGGCCGTAGGCGAGCGCCGCCGCGGTCGGCTCGTTGATGATGCGCAGCACCTCGAGGCCCGCGATCTTGCCGGCGTCCTTGGTGGCCTGACGCTGGGCGTCGTTGAAGTAGGCCGGGACCGTGATGACCGCCTGCGTGACCGGCTGGCCGAGATGCGACTCGGCGGTCTCCTTCATCTTCTGCAGCGTGAAGGCGGAGATCTGCGACGGCGAGTACTTCTTGCCGTCCGCCTCGACCCAAGCGTCGCCGTTGTCGCCGCGGGCGATCTTGTAGGGCACGAGGCCCTTGTCCTTCTGGGTCATCGGGTCGTCGTAGGTCCGGCCGATGAGCCGCTTGATGGCGAAGAACGTGCGCTCGGGGTTCGTGACCGCCTGGCGCTTGGCCGGCTGGCCGACGAGCCGCTCGCCGTCGTCCGTGAAGGCGACGATGGACGGCGTGGTGCGCGCGCCTTCCGAATTCTCGATGACCTTGGGCTGCGTGCCTTCCATCACGGCCACGCAGGAATTGGTGGTGCCGAGGTCGATGCCGATAACTTTACCCATGGTGGGATCCCTCTTTGTGTCGCGTTCAAGCAGACCGCCGAGCCCCGAAGCAGCTCGGCCCATGGCGGTGTCGGGGGTGATGTGAGTATGGGACCCGGGCCGGATCAAGGGCCGTGAACGGCTGAAACCCAGCGCGCAATCCCGCGTCGAGGGCGATATAAGAAGCCCGTTCCGGGCCCGCAAGGCGAAGCCTGCGCGGCGGGATCGGCCCCGCGGATCCGCGCCATCCCCTTGTCATTCCGGCAGGATCTCGCCGCACGGACGGCGTCGGCCCGGTGGCGTGGCTGCATTTTGTTGCTCCGCTGCCACGTCCGCGCCATCGACGGCGTGTTAACGTTTCGACAAGGGGTTGCGCGTGGCCCCGCCACTTCGTCTCCCCGTCGTAGAGTCCGATGCGCCCGACCCGCAGCCTCCTGCTCCCGATCCTGGCGGTCGCCGTCGCGGCGCCCGGGATGCTCGCCGCGCCCCCCGCGCGGGCCCAGAACTTCTTCGAGCGCCTGTTCGGCATCAAGCCGGAGCGGCCGCCGACGCCGCCGCGGGGCCTGCCGGAACCGGCGCCCGGCCCGGCGGCGCCGGGCGAGCCGGGACCGCCCGCGGCCCCCGAGGCGCCCCGGCCCGCCCCAGTCCCGGCCCGCCCGGTCGTGCTGAAGACGCCCTCCGAGGACGGCGTGATCGGCCAGGAGCTGCAGCTCAACGGCCTGTCCGGGTCCCTGAAGCTGGAGCGCTCCGGCACGGCCGTCACGGCGCGGATCAAGCTGCCCGGGACCAAGATCTCGCAGCCGGCGGATTCGTGCACCGTCCCGCTCGCGGGCGGCAATCCGGTGGCGCTCACCGCCGAGGGCAAGCCCGAGGGCGTGCCGCGCTTCGAGGCCGCCGGGGCCGAGTGCCCGCTGCGCTTCGACGTGACGGACGGCGGCGTCCTGGTCTCGAGCCTGGGTTCGGGCCCGGTCTGCACCTTCTCGGCGGCGGATTGCGCGACCACGCCGGTCGGCCTCTGGGGGCCAGGCGCCGCCACCCTGATCCCGCGGGCCGGCGAGTTCGACACGGCCCGGGGCGTCGCCGACAAGGCCGTACGGGACAATTACAAGCTGATGACTCAGCGGGCCCGGCGCGAGGACGTGCGGCCGATCGTCAGCGAGCAGGCGGCGTTCTCCTCGGACCGGGAGCAGCTCTGCCGCACCTACGCGCGCGAGGGGACGCACGGGTTCTGCCATCTGCGGGTGACGGAGAACCGCGCCCTGGCTCTGGCGACCCGGCTCGGCGCCAACACGGCGACGCCCACCGCCGCCGTGGCGCCCCGGCGGCCCCGGCCCAAGCCGGCCGTCGAGGGCATGAACCCGGACGCGGTCGGCGGCGGCGACGCCGTTCCGGAGTAAGACCGCCCCGTGACGGCCCGGCGCGACCGTCTTTGCGGGCGGAGCGAAGCAGCCCAGGGTAGCGCGAGGCTGGCCGGCGTAGCGTTCCTGGATCGCTTCGCTCCGCTCGCAAAGACGGCGTGCCGCCCCGGCGAGCGCGGTCGGGTCAGGCCCGGCCGGCGGTCATCGACAGCATCGCCGGGTCGATGCCGTTGGCCCGCAGGGCGAGGTCGTACTTGGCGTCGAGGTCGGCGTTGAAGATCAGGGCCGGGTCGGCCGGGCAGTTGAGCCAGCCGTTGGCCATGATCTCGCTCTCCAGCTGCCCGGCCTGCCAGCCGGCGTAGCCGAGCGCCAGCACGGCGCTGGCCGGCCCCTCGCCGCTGGCGATGGCGCGGAGGATCTCCACGGTCGCGGTCAGGCAGATGCCATCGTCGATGATCAGCGTCGATTGCTGGATGTGAAAATCGTCGCTGTGGAGCACGAAGCCGCGCCGTCCCTCCACCGGGCCGCCCAGCAGGACCGGCATGTGGCCGACCCGCTCGCGCAGGCGGATCGCGTCCGCCTCGGGCGCCACGTCGAGCTGGACCAGCAGGTCCGGCATGCTGATGTCGGTCGCCGCCTTGTTGACGATGATGCCCATGGCCCCGTCGGCGGAATGGGCGCAGATGTAGATCACCGAGCGCGCGAAGCGCTCGTCGGCCATGCCGGGCATGGCCACGAGGAACTGCCCGTCGAGGAAGTGCGGGCCCGCCAGCTCCGTGCGGAGCGGCGCCGCCTTCCCGGCCTGGGACGACGCTGCCGACATGGGATCGGGCCTGCGGTGCGGAGGGTGCGCCATGCGTCCATGCTACGCCGCGCCCCTCCGTTGTCCAGCGGGCAAAAGGGACGCAGCAAGCCTCCCCCAAGCTTGTGCGGGTCTCATGCGCGCCGCAGAATGTCCTGGCCGGCACGCGAGGCGATCGTTCCGGCCACGTTCGAGACCGTGACCATCGTGGCTGGATCCGCCTCTCAGACCGCGTTCGACATCGAGGAGCAGCGTGCCCGGATCGAGCGCGCGCACGAGGAGACGCGGAAGTTCGTCGCCGAGCAGCACAAGCCGATCGCCGAGCAGTCGAACCTGGCCGCGGAGCAGACCAAGCTGGCGGCCGAGCAGTTCAAGATGACGGCCGAGGCTTCGAAGACGGCCGTCGAGCAGACCAAGCTCGCGGCCGAGGCCGCCAAGATCGGCCGGGACCGGGGTATCGCGCCCTGGCAGGTGGCGCTGTTCGGCATGACGGCCGGGGTCGCGCTGTTCGGCGCCGGGACGGCCTTCGTCAAGCTTCTCGGACCGTGAGCCGCAGGCCGCTCCCGATCCTCGACAGGCACCCCCTGCCACGCTAGGTCAGGCGCGCTGCTCACGCGCGCCATCCCAGCGCGCGACAACGAGGGACCCGCGATGATCCAGGTCGGCGACCACCTGCCCCAGGCCACCTTCCGGGTGATCGGCCCCGAGGGCCCGATCGCGCGCACCACCGACGACGTGTTCAAGGGCCGGCGCGTGGTCCTGATCGGCGTGCCGGGCGCGTTCACCCCCAGCTGCCACCGCAACCACCTGCCGGGCTTCGTCACCCACCGGGACGAGATCCTCGGGCGCGGTATCGACGCCATCGCGGTGACGAGCGTCAACGACGTGTTCGTGCTCGACGCGTGGTCGAAGGCGAGCGGCGCCGAGGGGCTGGAATTCCTCGCCGACGGCAACGCCGATTTCGCCAAGGCCCTCGGCCTGGAGATGGACGGCACCGGCTTCGGCCTCGGGATGCGCTCGAAGCGCTACTCGATGCTGGTCGAGGACGGCGTCGTCCGGATCCTCAACGTCGAGGAGACCCCCTCGAAGGCCGAGGCGTCCGGCGCCGAGGCACTGCTGAAGGTCCTCTGAGGACGCCGCCGGCCGCAGATCGGCCCTCTTAAGGCCACGTTCCGTCCGCTTGTGTCGCCGGGCTCTGCCCGGAGACCGGCCCGAGGACCGCATGGCCTTCCTGAACGACCTGCCCATCGCCGACCTGATCGCGAATTACGGATACATCGCGATCTTCGTGATCATCACCCTCGAGAGCGCCGGCGTGCCGTGCCCCGGCGAGACGGTGCTGATCTCGGCCGCCGTCTACGCGGGCAGCACCGGGAACCTGAACATCGGCCTGGTCATCGCCGCGGCGGCGACGGCGGCGATCCTGGGCGACAATGTCGGCTACTGGGCGGGGCGGCGCTGGGGCATGCCGCTGCTGCTCCGCTACGGCCATCTCATCGCCCTCGACCACGGGCGGCTCAAGCTCGGCCAGTACCTGTTCCGCCAGCATGGCGGGAAGATCGTGTTCTTCGGCCGCTTCACCGCGATGCTGCGCGCCTACGCGGCCCTGCTCGCCGGGGTCAACCGCCTGGACGCGCGCCGCTTCTTCGCCTTCAACGCCCTCGGCGGCATCGTCTGGGCCGGCAGCATGGGCATCGGCTCGTACTATTGCGGGCGCCAGATCGAGCACATCGTCGGCCCGGTGGGCCTGACCCTGCTCGCCCTGGTGGTGTTCGGCGGCCTGGCCCTGTGGCTGTTCGTGCGCCGCCACGAGGCGCGCCTGCTCAGCGAGGCGGAGATCGCCATCCCCGGCCCGCTCGCCTGACGGGCATCACGTCTCCGCGAGGTCGAACGCCTCGATCGCCTCGAGGGCGTCGTGGTGCAGGAGGAGGACGCCGGTGGCCGTGGCGAGCCGGCGCGCCGCCGGCGTGAAGCCGGCGTTCGACACCACGGCGGCCCGGTCCCCGTCCCAGTAGCGCAGGGCCGCGGCGGCTTCCTGCACGGCGGCGTTGCCCACGGGCTTGCTCAGCCGCTTGCACTGCACGACGAGGCGCAGCCCGTCCCGCACCGCCACGATATCGGCGCCCTGGTCGCCGCTCGCCGGCGTTCGGTGCGCCCGCCAGCCCGCCCGGACCAGGCGCTCGGCGCAGTAGCGCTCGTAGTCGAGCCCGTCCCCGGGCGCCTCGTCCTCCTCCGGGAGCGCGACGGCGGCGGCCTCGGCCTCGACGATCGCCAGCATCCGCGCGTGCTCCGCCTCGGCGAGGTCGGCGAAGCGCGGGCCGAGCTGCGGCAGGACGGTCCGCTCGAGGAAATAATCGCGCTCGCGCAACCAGCCGTCCTCGATCCGGTTGCCGTAGGGGTCGGTGTAGCTCTCCTGGCGCCGCCGCAGCGCCAGCGTCTCGGCATGGGCGCGGGCGATCCGGCGCACCCGGGCCCGGAACCGGCGCGGGCGCCCGAGATGCCGCACCAGGACGAGCGCGAGGGCGAGTCCCGTCGCGGCGAGCGCCGGCCGGCCGTACCAGAGCCCGAAGGGGAGGCCGATCACGGCCGTCCAGAACAGGCGGGCGACGAGGCTGGGCTTGCCGGGCATCGGGTCTCGGGGGCGCTGACGGGCCCCCGACCCTCGCAAGCGCGGCTTGCCCGATGCCTAACCCGCCTCCGAAAGCTGTGGACGCCGACGCGGATGAGAGCGCCGCGCCGTCAGCCCTTCCGGCGCTGGTGGCCGAGGCCCATGCTCTTGGCGAGGCTGGACCGCGCCGCGGCGTAGTTCGGCGCCACCATCGGGTAGTCGGGCGGCAGGCCCCACTTTCCCCGATACTCCTCGGGCGTCAGGTTGTAGTGCGTCCGCAGATGGCGCTTCAGCGACTTGAACTTCTTGCCGTCCTCCAGGCAGACGATGAAGTCGGGCTGGACCGAGCGCCGGACCGGCACGGCCGGCCGCAGCTGCTCCGCCGGCGGGGCGGACGGCTCGCCGAGCCCGTGCAGCGTCGCGTGGATGGCCGCGATCAGCCCCGGCAGTTCCGGCGCGGGGACCGGATTGTTGCTCACGAAGGCCGACACGATGTCGACGGACAGCGTGAGATAGTCCGGTTGCCCTTCACCCGTGGCGTCCATCCCGTAACCTCCAATCGATCCCAGCCGGCCAGCGACGCCGGCCGGGATCTGTCTCTGCTCGACCCGATACAGGGTAGTTAATGGGCAGTTACTATGGTGGTGTGAATTCAATAGCAAGTCCAATCCACACATGCCCACAAGTGCCGTCTTAGAGTGGATAAATGGCGCCCGATATTGAACAAAAGGAGGTCTGGAGACCGCGCTCGCGTCGACCACGCGATTTCCGGCCGGCGCGTGCCGACCGGGCGTTGCAGGCGCGCCGGATCGCGCCATCTGGGAGAGCGGCGGGCGCCCCGGCGCCTCGTCCGTTCGGACGTGAGCGAGAGGCCAGATGCGTGCCGCCAGGAACGGCCTGCGGGACCGCGTCCCGTGACGATGTCGTGAGCCGCCGGTCGTGAGCACCTACCGGTTCGACAAGCTGCTGGCGCCCCGCTCGATCGCCCTGGTCGGGGCGGTGGGGCGCGAGGGCTCGCTGGGGCGCAGCGTGCTCGACAGCCTGCGCGCCGCGGGCTTTCCCGGCGCGATCATGCCGGTCCAGCCCGACCAAACGACCGTCGACGGGCTGGCCTGCGTGCCGCGGGTCGCGGATCTGCCCGCCGCTCCCGACCTCGTCCTGATCGCGGTGCCGCCGCCGAGCGTGCCCGAGGTCGTCGCGCAGGCCGCCGCGATCGGCGCCGGGGCGGCCGTGATCCTCACGGCGCGGCTCGGATCCGGGCCGGAGGATCCCGGTCCGGTCGCCCACGGGATCGCCCGCGCCCACGGCCTGCGCCTGCTCGGGCCCGACAGCGCCGGCTTGGCGGTCCCGGGCGCGAGGCTCAACGCCAGCCTGTTCGCCCAGGCGCCCGAGGTCGGCGACCTCGCCCTCGTCTCGCAATCCGGCACGGTCGCGGCCGCCATCGTCGCCTGGGGCGCCCGCCACGGCACGGGCTTCTCGGCAGTGCTGTCGCTGGGCAGCGTCCTCGACATCGGCGTGGCCGACTGCCTCGACCACTTCGCCGCCGATTTCCGCACCCGCGCGATCCTGCTCTGCCTCGACCGGGTCGCGGATGCCCGCCGGTTCATGTCGGCCGCCCGCGCCGCGGCCCGGGCCAAGCCCGTCGTGGTCCTGCGGGCGGGCCGGCACCGGCCCGACACCCGCGCCGCCGTCACCCATACCGGCGCCCTGGCCCGCCCGGACGCGGTCTACGCCGCGGCCTTCCGGCGGGCCGGCCTGCTGGCCGTGCCGGACCTCGACGCGATGTTCTCCGCCGTGGAGACCCTGGGGCGGCAGCGGCCGTTTCCCGGCCACCGGCTGGCGATCGTGTCCAACGGCCGCGGCATCGGCCTCCTCGCGGCGGACCGGCTGATCGAGCGGGCCGGGACCCTGGCGGCGCCCGCTGAGGCGGAGGGCCGCGCACCGGGAAACCCCCTCGACCTCGGCATTGACGCCGCCGGTCCGGCCTTCGCGTCCGCGCTGACGCCGCTGCTGACGGACCGGACGAGCGACGCCGTGCTGGCGATCCACGTGCCGACGATCCGCTCGGAGGCCGGCGCGGTGGCCGAGGCCGTCGCCGCGACGGTCAAGGCCGCCCGCGCCGGCCAGACCCGCAAGAAGCCGGTCTTCGCGGTCACGCTGGGCGACGCGGAGGCGGCGCGCGAGACCTTCGCGCAGGCCGGGATCCCGCATTTCACCACCGATTCCGAGGCGATCGAGGGCTTCCTGCATCTCGTGCGCTACCGCGAGGCCCAGGACGACCTGATGCGCACGCCGGACTCGCTGCCGCGGGACTTCTCCCCCGACACGGCGCGGGCCCGCTCGATCGTCGCCGGCGCCCTGCGCCAGGGCGCCGCGTGGCTCGACCCGGTGGCGGTGAACGGCCTCCTGCAGGCCTACGGGATCCCGACCGTCCCGATCACGCTCGCCCCCGACACGGACGCGGCCGCGGCGGCCGCGTGGCCGATCATCGCGGCGGGCGGGACGGTGGCGCTGAAGGTCGTCTCGCCGGACATCGTGCACAAATCCGACATCGGCGGCGTCCACCTCGACCTGACCAGCGAGGCCGACGTCGCGGAGGCCGCCCGCAGCATCCTGGCCCGCGCGCGCCGGGAGCGGCCCGACGCCCGGGTCACCGGCTTCGCCGTGCAGCCGATGGTCCGCCGCGGCCAGCGCCGGGAGCTGATCGCCGGGCTCGCGGAGGACGCGGTGTTCGGTCCGGTGGTGGTGTTCGGCCGGGGCGGGACCGCCGTGGAGGTGATCGACGACCGCGCCCTCGGCCTGCCGCCGCTCGACCTGACCCTGGCGCGCGACCTCATCGCCCGCACCCGGGTCGCGCGCCGCCTGGAGGCCTACCGCGACGTGCCGGCGGCCGATCTCGGGGCGATCGCGCTGACGCTGGTGAAGCTGTCCCAGCTCGCCGCTGACCTGCCGCAGGTGCGCGAGCTCGACATCAACCCGCTCCTGGCCGCCGAGACCGGCGTGCTGGCCCTCGACGCCAGGGTCCGGATCGGGCGCGCCGAGCGCGGCGCCCAGGGCAGCGCCCACGGCCGCGGCCACCCGCGCTTCGCGATCCGGCCCTATCCGGCCGAGTGGATCCGCACGCTCAACCTCAAGGACCGGACCGTGCGGGTGCGGCCCGTGCGCCCGGAGGACGAGGGCCTGTTCCTGGCCTTCTTCAAGGGTCTTGATCCGGAGGACCTGCGGCTGCGGTTCTTCGGGCCGGTGCGCGAGTTCAGCCACGCCTTCCTGGCCCGCCTGACGCAGCTCGACTACGCCCGCGCCATCGCGTTCGTGGCCACGGAGATCGGGCCGGGCGGCGGCGAGCGCATGCTCGGTGCGGTCCGGCTCCACGCCGACGCCAACCACGAGAGCGGCGAGTACGCGATCGCGGTGGGCCGCGACGCCCGCGGGACGGGCCTCGCCTTCGCGCTGATGCGCCTGATGATCGACTGGGCGCGCTCCGAGGGGATCGGCCGGGTCGAGGGCACGGTGCTGGCCGAGAACCGGCCGATGCTGGCGGTGTGCCGCCGCCTCGGCTTCACGCAGGGGCGCGACCCGGACGATCCGGGCCTCGTGAAGGTGCACCTCGATCTCGCAACCGGCTAGGGGCGCGGCGAGGCCCGACCCGGCGCCGGCCGCGCCGGTGCCGGGGGGCGCGGCTCAGTGGCCGCTGTCGGTCGCGTTGCGGGTGGTCTCGTAGAGGAACCACGTCCGCTCCTCGGACTGATCGATCCACTCCTCGAGCTGCGAGGTGGTCGCCACGTCGCCGGCCTCGTCGGTGACCTCGTGGAGGGTCCGCATGTTGGCGGTGAGGGCCTTGTTGTCGTCGCGCAGCTCCTTGAGCATGTCGAGGGGCGAGACGTACTCGGCATCGTTGTCGGCCACGCGGGTCAGGCTCTTGGCCTGGCCGAGCGAGCGCAGGACCGTGCCGCCGATCTTGCGGGCGCGCTCGTTCACCGCGTCGATGATCTCGAAGATCTGGGCCGACTGCTCGTCCAGCAGCAGGTGGTAGTCGCGGAAATGGGGCCCGCTCATGTGCCAGTGGAAGTTCTTGGTCTTGATGTAGAGGGCGAACAGGTCCGAACTCAGGACCGTCAGGCCCTCGGCGATCGTCCGGACGTCGCTCGGATCGAGGTCGGTCGGGGTGTTGAGGCGCGCGCTCTCGATGCGGCTGCTCGGCTTGGCCTTGGCCATGGTCGTCTCCAATGCGATTCGCTGGCTCGGCGCGCCGCTCCGTCACTCCGCGGAGGGGCGAACGCGCCTTCTGCAGGCCAATGGCCGGCCCGCCGGGATGTTCCGGCGTGCCGAGAATCGCATAGCTGGGTTGGCTTTAGCGGGTAGGTTCGACGGATTCCAAACTGCGGTGCTCGGTAACGGGCCGCTCCGGCGACGGCTTCGCCGATGCGGGCCTGACCGGCGCGGGCCCGACCGTCGCGGGCTTGGCCGCGGCAGCCCGCGCGGGAGCCGGCTTCGCGTCGTGGGCGGCACCGGGCCGGGGCGGGGCCGGCGCGGTGGCGGGGGCCGGCTTCGCGGCGTCCGCGCCCGCCGCGGGCGGGATCGCGCCGGTGGCGGCGGGCTCGGGCGCCGGCGTGTCGAGGTTGTAGATGTCGTCGCGGAAATGCGCCTTCCCGTCCGGCGTGGCGAAGCCGGTGAGGTACACGAAGGTGACCGGAATCGGCTTGGTGAGCTTGATGTCGCGGCGCTCGCCGTCGGCGATGCCGGTCTCGATCTCGATCGGGCCCCAGCTCGTGCCCGGCCCGTTGGGGCCGTCCGTGCCCTGCAGCAGCCAGCCGACCAGCTCCTTCACCTGTCCGACCCGGACGCAGCCGTGGCTGTGGAAGCGGACGCTCGCGGCGAAGAGCGACTTCGCCGGCGTATCGTGCATGTAGACGGCAAAGCGGTTCGGCATGTCGATCCGCACCTGGCCCAGCGAATTGTCGAGGCCGGAATCCTGGCGCAGCGTGTAGTTGACGGCCTTCTGGCCCGCCCAGTCGATCCGGGTCGGGTCGACCTCGCCCGCCGGGCCCAGGATCCGGATGCGGTTCTTGGCGAGGTAGCCCGGGTTCTTGCGCATCGCCGGGATGATCTCGTTCTTCACCACCGAGGCGGGGACGGTCCAGGTCGGGTTGAAGTTGATGTCGGTGATCCGCGTCTCGACGGACGGCGTCGCCTTGTCGGGGGAGCCGACCACCGCGACGTAGCGGCGCGTCACGGCGCCGTTCTCCACCGCCTCCACGGCGGCGGACGGGATGTTGACCACCACGTAGCGCTCGCCGAACGGGAATTTCGAGCCCATCAGCCGGGCCGCGGAGGCGGCGAGCTGACGCTGGCGCACCGCGGCCGGCACGTTGAGCGCGTTGATCGTGAGCCGGCCAAGGATACCGCTGTCGGGCAGGCCGTGACGCCCCTGGAACGCCGCGATCGCCGCCACCAGGGGCGGGTCGAGGCGGTCGTTCGCGGGGGCATCCGCCGGCAGGTCGCCGGTCAGCGTCAGGTGGTGGCGCAGGGCGGGGATCGCCGGGTGGCGCTCGCCGGGCTTGAGGCGCGCGAGATCGTCTGGCAGCCGCTCCCAGCCCCCGGCCTCCGCGAAGGCCGCGTAGCGCTCGGCCGCCCGGAGCGTGTCGAGGAACGTCCGCGGCGTCAGCGTCGGGTTCGGGTCGGCGGAGACCTTGGCGTAGACCAGCGGCGCCGGCTCGCGGGACCTCTTCGCCGCTTCCTGAGGCTTGGCCGGCTGGGACTTGGTCTCGGCCGATCGGGCGTCCGACGCCTTGCTGTCCGACGCCTTGCTGTCCTGGGCCTTCGCGTCCTGTGCCTTCGCGTCCTGTCCCTTCGCGTCCTGCGCCCTGGCATCCTGCGCCTTGCCCTGCGCCGGGACTGGCTCCGGCGCGGCCTCGGTCGCCCGGGGCTCGGCTGGCCTGGTCTCGGCCGACCTGGTGTCGGCCCGCTTGGCCTCCGCCGGCTTGCCGGCCGCGCCCTTCGCCTCACCCTTCGCCTCCGGTGCGCGGGGCTCCTGGCCCTTCGCGGTCTCGCCCGCGGCGGGCGGCACCGCGACCGGCGCGGCGAGCGGCGGCACCGGCGCGGGGCCGCCCTGCGCCGCGCCGGTCCCCTGCGCCAGGGCGACGCCGGGCGCTCCGAGCAGGGCCAGCAGGGACAGGCCCGCACCCAGCGCGGCGTGCGGGCGGGCGTGACGGCGGGGCTGGACCGGGACCATACGCAACACTCCCGACGCGCTCAGGCGGCGCGACCGGGCCGGATGATGGGCCGGCGTGGTTACCAATCTCCTCCGACCCCGAGAGCGGGCAGGATCGGGATTCACGATCCCGCCATTGATTCATCCGCGTGTGACATCGCGGATGTCGGTCGGCGTGAACGTCGCGCTCATACATTCATGCGTTGCTGGCTCCGGCGCCCACGTCTTTGCGAGCGGAGCGAAGCGATCCAGACGGCGCGACGCCGCCCGTCGTCGCGCTGCCCCAGGTCACTTCGCTCCGCCCGCGATGACGGAGTAGGACACCTTCATCGAAGCGTTCCGTCGGACACCGCGTGGCCGGGCCGCCACGGCTGCCCAGGCCCAGACAGGAGATCGGTCCCCAGCATGCCGGATTCCGGTGATCCGATCCCGAGGACGATGCCCTACCTGCCGCAGCTCGACGGGGTGCGGGCGCTCGCCATCCTGATCGTGTTCGCGGCCCATTGCGGCTACGGCCACGTGGTGCCGGGCGGCTTCGGCGTGACCGTCTTCTTCTTCCTCAGCGGCTACCTGATCACCACGCTCCTGCGGATCGAGCGGGCGCGGACCGGGACGGTGTCGCTTCCCGCCTTCTACCTCCGGCGGAGCCTGCGCATCCTGCCGCCCATGTACCTGACCCTGCTCGCCTCCGGCGCGCTGTACGCGGCGGGGTGGCTCGACTGGATGCCGGTCGCGCCGGCGGCGGTCCTCGGGCAGGCGACCTTCCTGACGAACTATCCCGGCCTGTTCGGCACCGAGGCGGTGCTGCCGGTGCCGCTCTGGAGCCTCGCCATCGAGGAGCACTTCTACCTCGTCTTCCCGCTGGTCTTCCTGCTCTGGCTCGGGCGCCTGCGGCCGCGCCGCGCGGCCCTGGCCTGCCTGGGGCTCTGCGCGGCCGTCCTGGCGATCCGGTGCGTCAACGTCTGGCGGCTGCCGGATTACAGCCTGAACTACAGCTGGACCCACACCCGGATCGACGCGATCCTGTTCGGGTGCTGCCTCGGGCTGTGGAACAATCCGGTGGTCCCGGCCGACCGCGCGTGGCGCCCCGCGCCCTGGCACGTGGCGGCGAGCCTCGCGGTGATCCTCGGGACCCTGGCGGTCCGCGATCCCGCCTTCCGGGAGAGCCTGCGCTACACGCTCCAGAGCGCCGCCCTGTTCGTGCCCTTCGCGTACCTGCTGCACGGCGAGGGACCTCTGGTGCGGCTGTTGGCCAGCCGGCCTATGCGCCGGCTCGGGCTCTGGTCCTACAGCTTCTACCTCGCGCACATGACCGTGGTGGCCCTGGTGCTGCACCTGCGGCCCGGGCTGCACGGCGTCGGCCTGATGCTGGCGGCCTTCCCGGTGACCCTGCTGTGGTGCTGGGGCATGTACGGCCTCGTCGAGCGCCCCTGCGCGCGCGTCCGCCGCCGGCTCCTGGCGGACCGGCCGCCGGAGCCGAGCCTGGCCGAGGACGGCCGCCGGGCCGGCGTCACGCCCGCCTGAGCTTCTCGCGGGCGGCCCTGTGATCGGGCGCGGCCTCGAAGGCCGCCTTCATCGCGTTCCACAGGGGCTTGCGCCGGAACTGCGCGTCGAGCGGCAGCGCCCGCTGCGGCAGGCCGTCGGGCCGCTTGCGGTAGGGGTGGTCGTTCAGCCACGTGTCCGGGTCGTAGATGTCCCAGGTCAGGACGTCGAGGCAGGCGGGCTCGTCCAGCACCACGTCGAGGTAGCGGCGGGCGTAATCGGCCACCATCCGGTCGCGGGTCGCCACGTCGGACGGGAAGGCGCGGTCGTCGATGTCGAGCTCGGTGATCTCGATGCCGAGGCCCATCTGGCCGATCTCCCGCAGGAAGCGCCGCAGCTGGCCCTGATCGATCGGGATCGTGCTGGTGAGGTGCGACTGGAGCCCGAAGCGCCGGATCGGCACGCCCCGGGACCGCATCGCCTCCAGGCGGCGCAGGACCTTGGTGCGCTTGGCCTCCATCCAGGGCACGCCCTGCTCCACCGCGTCCTCGTTCCACGTGCCGGCGGCCGCGGGGTCGGTCTCGTGCAGGATCCGGAAGGCGAGGTCGACGTACCCGGGGCCGATGGAGGCCAGCCAGGGCGAGTCGCGCAGGCCGCCGCCGCGGTCGGGATCGGCCTCGTTGCCGAGGATCTCGTTGACCACGTCCCAGGCGACGATCTGGCCGCGGTAATGGCCCGCCACCGTCTCGATCCAGCGCCGCATGAAGTCCTCGGCCTGGACGGCGCTCGCCCGGCCGAGCAGCGGTCCGACCCAGGGCGGCAGCGCCGCGTGCCAGACGAGCGTGTGGCCGCGCATGCGCTGGCCGTTCGCCCTCGCGAAGCGCAGGATGGCGTCGCCGCGGGCGAAGTCGGTCTTGCCCGGCGCCGGCAGGACCTCCTCCATCTTCATCTCGGTGCCGCAGACGAGGATGCCGCATTCCCGCGCCACCGCCTGCCGGTAGGCGGGCGTCGCGTCGAAGCGGTGGAACGGCACCTCGCAGCCGTATGTCAGGCCCTTGGCGGCCGCGGCGGCCTGGAGGCTGTCGGCCGACCAGGACGGCCGGCCGAGGGGACCGAACCCCGCCGGGCCGGCCGCGCGCGCCGCGCCGGCGAGGCCGAGGGCGGCCGCGCCGGCGAGGATCGACCGGCGGTGCGGGAGAGGGGGCATCCGGGTGCTTCGTTCCGTGACGTGCCCGCCACCCTAGCAGAAGCCGCCGCGGCGGCGATCCGCAGGTTCTGCCGGGGCGGCGCGGGACCGCGGCGCGAACTCGCCTTCCGCCCGGGGCGCCCCATCTGATGGGCGCCCGTCAGCCGAGGATCCGTCATGAGCCAGCACCCCGCGATCAGTCCGGGCCGCAGCGCGGTCGTCACCGGGGCTGCGAGCGGCATCGGGCTCGCCGCCGCGCAGGCCTTCGCCCGGGCCGGCATGAACGTCTGGCTCGCCGACCTGCCGGGGCCGGTCCTGGACGCGGCCCGGGCCCTCGTCGCCGAACTCGCCGCCGTCGAGGTGCGCGCCGTGCCCACCGACGTGTCGGACCGGGGCGCCGTCGAGGCCCTGGCGGCCGCCGTCTCCAAGGGCGGGCCGCCCGCCCTGGTGATGCTGAATGCCGGGATCGAGGCCGGCGGAAAACTGTTCTCCGACGCCGACACCTGGACGCGGATCCTGGGCACGAATCTCGGCGGCGTGGTCAACGGCATCCACGCCTTCGCGCCCGGCATGATCGAGGGCGGCAAGCCCGGGGCGATCATCGTCACGGGTTCGAAGCAGGGCATCACCACCCCGCCGGGCAACGCGCCCTACAACGTCTCGAAGGCGGGCGTGAAGGCGGTCACCGAGGCGCTCGCCCACGAGCTGCGCAACCGGGAGGGCTGCCACACCACGGCCCACCTGCTGATCCCGGGCTTCGTCTACACGGGCCTCACGAAGGCCCGCGGCGTCGCCGAGAAGCCCGCCGGGGCCTGGACGCCCGACGAGACCGTGGCCTTCCTGCTGGACCGGCTCGCCGCCGGCGATTTCTACATCCTCTGCCCGGACAACGAGACCACCCGCGCCCAGGACGCGAAGCGGATCGCCTGGGCGTCCGGCGACATCGTCGAGAACCGGCCCGCCCTGTCGCGCTGGCACCCGGACTACGCCGAGGCGTTCAAGCGGTACATGGCGGGGTGACCCACGCGGCCTCGCGCTGCCCTGGGTCACGTCGCTCCGCTCGTGATGACGGAGTGTGTGAAGGCGGCCTGGGGGGCCGCGATGAGCCAGACAACGCCGTCTTTGCGAGCGCAGCGAAGCAATCCAGGGATCCGCGACGCCGGACCCGTTCACGCGAGATCGGGATACAGGTCGTTCCAGTCCGGATTCGTCGCCTCGATCAGCGCGAGCTTCTTCTTCCGTGAGCCCGCCTTGATCTGCTTCTCGCGGGTGATGGCCTCATTCATCGTGGGATAGCGCTCGTACCAGACGAGGCGTTGGCAAGCGTAGCGGCTCGTGAAACCGGGAAGCAGCCCCTCCCGGTGCTCGTGGACCCGCCGTGCGAGGTCCGAGGTCACGCCGGTGTAGAGCGTGCCGTTGCGGCGGCTCGCCATGATGTAGACGGCCGGCTCGCGCATCGTGCTGTCCTTCGGCGCCGCCGCGCTGCCCTGGGTTGCTTCGCTGCGCTCGCAAGGACGGAGCGTGGCAGCGTGGACTTGCCCGGATCTGTCCCGGCCGCCCCCTGAACCGGACAGCGCTGGCCTGCGCCCCTCGTCTGGCGAAGCCCTTGCACACGGGCTAGGTCAGTGCGACGCAGCCGCCGCACGAGACCAGCGCACGACAACCGGGAGCCGCACTTGGCCACGATCATCCCCGTCGCTTCCTTCGACTGCGTCGTGTTCGGCGCCACCGGCGATCTGACCGCGCGCAAGCTCCTGCCGGCCCTGTTCTACCGATTCCGCGACGGCCAGATCCCCGAGACCAGCCGGATCATCGGCGCCTCGCGCTCGGAACTGTCCCTCGACGCCTTCCGCGAGCACGCCCGCGACGCGCTCAAGCGCTTCGTGCCGGCGGCCGACCTGTCCGACGACATGCTCCACCGCTTCCTCGACCACGTCGACTACGTCGCGGTGGACGGGGCCGGCGACAGCGGCTGGACCGACCTCGTCGCCAAGCTCGACGAGCGGCCCGACCAGGTCCGGCCCTACTACCTCGCCACCTCGCCCGACCTCTACGGCTCGATCTGCCGCAACCTCGCCACCCACGGGCTCGTGGGGGAGAAGTCCCGCGTCGTGCTGGAGAAGCCGATCGGCAAGGATCTGAAATCGGCCCGGGCGATCAACGACGCGGTCGGCGAGGTCTTCCCCGAATCGCAGATCTTCCGGATCGACCACTATCTCGGCAAGGAGACGGTCCAGAATCTGCTCTCGCTCCGCTTCGCCAACACGATCTTCGAGCGGCTCTGGACCTCCGACGTGATCGACCACGTCCAGATCACGGTCGCCGAGACGGTGGGGGTCGAGGGCCGGGCCGGCTACTACGACACGTCGGGCGCGATGCGCGACATGCTGCAGAACCACATCCTGCAGCTCCTCTGCCTCACCGCCATGGAGAGCCCGCTCAATCTCGAGGCGAACTCCGTCCGCGACGAGAAGCTCAAGGTGCTGCGCGCCCTGAAGCCGATCACCAGCCAGGACATCCCGCTGGTGACGGTGCGCGGCCAGTACGTGGCGGGCGCCGTCGACGGCAAACCGGTCGAGGGCTACCTCGCCGAGCTCGGCCACGAGAGCCGGACCGAGACCTTCGTGGCCATGAAGGTCGAGATCCAGTCCGGGCGCTGGGCCGGGGTGCCGTTCTACCTGCGCACCGGCAAGCGCCTGCCCCAGAAGCTCTCCGAGATCGTGGTGCAGTTCCGCGCCTCGCCGTTCTCGATCTTCCCCGAGGAGGCCTTCGGCCGCGAGCCCAACCGCCTCGTGATCCGCCTGCAGCCGCAGGAGGGCATGAAGCTCGAGGTGATGACCAAGGATCCGGGGCCCGGCGGCCTGCGGCTGCGCCCGACCGACCTCGACATCTCCTTCGAGGAGACCTTCAAGCAGCGCTACCCCGACGCCTACGAGCGCCTGCTGATGGACGTGGTCCGCGGCAACGCGACGCTGTTCATGCGCCGCGACGAGGTCGAGGCGGCCTGGGCCTGGGCGGACGGCGTGCTCAAGGCCTGGGCCGACCGGCCCGAGGCGCCGCGGCCCTACCCGGCCGGCAGCTGGGGCCCGACCGCCGCCATCGCGCTGATCGAGCGCGACGGCCGGACGTGGCACGAGGAATTGCGGTAACGACGCGCCGCGGCTCACGGCCAAGCTGCCTTGATACGGTCAAGCCGGATGTGAAATCTGTCGGCGCTGCCGGATACCGCCCCGCCAGAGGGTGGAGACGGCGCAGCACGAGGGATCATCACATGCTGGACCATCATCGGGACGCGGCCGTCCAGGCCGAGCGTCGCCTGGAGCGTTCGGTCGCCGCCGCCCTGCGCGTCATCGCGGCCGCCCACGACGAGCGGCAGGCGCCGCCGGTCACCGCGGCCCGCCGCCGCCTGAGCGAGGTCTACGGCGCCACCCGCCTGGCCCGGCGCCTGGAGCAGGAGCGCCGGACCGCCTGAGACACGCCGTCTTCGCGAGCGTGGCGACGCGATGACGGAGCCTAGACGGCGGCGTCCCAGGTCTCGCTGAGTGGGACGGTTCCGCGGACCAGCCGGGCGCGCAGCACGACGTCGCCCGGCGGCACCGGCTCCGGCGGGCGCCACTCGACGTAGATCCGCCAGCCTCCGGTCTGCGGCACGAAGTTGGCCACCGGATCGTGCAGCGTGCCGGCGCTGGCCGAGACCTCCGCGGCGACCGCGTCGTCGGGACCCTTCGGCAGGCCCGGACCCTCGAAGTCGATGACGCAGAGGCGCCGCCGCGGGTCGGGCGGGTTCGACGGGCGCAGGCGCTCCGCCGAGCCGAGCCGCGTCGACGTCACCCGGGCGAGGGCGGCCTCCGGGATCGCCGGCACCGGCTCGGCGCCCACCGTGGTCAGCCCGTAGCGGACGTGCAGCGGCGCGCCGGGCTGCGCCGGGGCCGCCGGCACGAAGGCCGCCACGATGTTGTCCATGTACTCCTCGCCCGACGGGATCTCGAAGAGCTGCACGGCGCCGTCCGCGAAGGCGCCCCCGGCGGAATCCGGCGCCACCCACAGGCCCGGCCGCGCCTCGTGGCGCGCCTCCACGTCGAGGTAGGCCGCGAAGCTCCGCTCCCGCTGCAGCAGCCCGAAGCCGGCGAGCGGCCGGGCCGCGAAGGCGGAGATCTGCGGCTGCGCCCGCCCGTTGACCAGGGGCCGCCAGATCCGGTCGATCCGCGCCGGGTCGGCCCCGGCCGCGACGCAGAGCCCGTCGGAATCGTGCACCTGCGGCCGGAAATCGTCGAACGGCTTGGCGCCCCGCGCCCCGGGCCCGTTCTGGCCGTACAGGAACATGCTGGTGAGCGGCGCCAGCCCGAGCTTCGGGAGCGCCCGGCGCGGGTGGAGCGCCGCGGTGACGGCGATCCGGGCCGGGTCGCCGGGCGCGATCTCGAACCGGTAGGCGCCGGCCACGCTCGGGCTGTCGAGGAGGGAGAGCACCGTGAGGGTGCGCGCCTCCGGCTCCGGCTCGCAGATCCAGTGGGCCACGAAGTCGGGAAATTCCTCGCCCTCCGGCGCGCCGGTGCCGATGGCGAGGCCCCGGGCCGAGAGCCCGTATTCCTGGTTCGCCGCCCGCAGGCGGAAGTAGGAGGCGCCCAGGAAGACGAGGAACTCCTCCTGGAAGCCCTTCGGCCGCCAGGCCGGCGTGTCCGGGAAGGCGTAGTGCAGGCGGAAGCCCGCGAAGCCGAGATCCGCCGGGAAGCCCTGGCCGGCGAGCCACGTGCCCAGGTCGAACAGCCCCGTGTCGTAGGGGATCGGCCGCGCGGGCCCCCGGAGCGGCTGGAGGTGGAGCGCCACGCGCCGGCGCTGCAGGAAGCCGCGGTGGAACAGCTGGGCGCTGAAATGCGCGCCGAGCCGCAGGCCCGCGTCCGGCCGGAAGGTGATCGCGCGGTAGCCGTCGTAGTCGAGGGCGGCGAGCGCCGGCGGCAGGTCCTCGGGCGGTGCGGCATAGGGCGCTGCTGCGCGCCGCGCCGCCTCGGCCGAGAGGGTCTCGAAGGTCATCGCGTCGCCCTGCGGCGGAAGCGCCGGCCCGGCCCACGTTCTGGACCCATTCAGATCCGTCGCGCTAGGTAGAACCGTGCCGGCAGCCGCGGCCAGGACTGTTCGAAGAACGCGGCGCCGGGAGGGGGGATTGATCCGTTCGGCTTCCGGCGGCCTGGGCTGCCGGCTCGGCTCCGTATCCTCACCCCGCACATCGGTATCCACGGTCATCGGTTCCCGGCCCCGCACGGCCAGGCGGCCGGCAGCCTTCCACGGTCGAGTTCCTCGCGCCATGTCGTCACGCGTCACCTCCTCCGCCGAGCGGTCGCACCGGAACGCGGCTCCCGCCATACCCGATCCGTCGGAGAACGCAGCCTGCCGCGAGGTCTGGACCGACGCGCCGCGCGGCGCCCTGCGCGCCCGCCGCCTCGCCCTGGCCATCCCGAGCCTCGCCGCCGCCGGCGGCCTCGTCTGGCTCGCCGCGCTCGCCTACCCGGCGAGTGTCAGCCCGCTGGCCTGGGCGGTCCTGGTGCTGTTCGGCCTCGTGATGGGCTGGCAGGCCTTCGTCGCCTGCCAGTACGTCTACGGGTTCGTCGCGGCCCTCCTGGGCGACCGGGCGAAGTCCGCGCTGGAGCGCCGCTCCGAGCAGGCGGGCGCCGGCCCGGACGGGGCCGGACGCACCGCCGCCGTGGTGGCGATCCACGCCGAGGACGCGGTCGCGGTCTTCGCCCGCCTGCGGGTGATGGCCCGGTCGCTCGCCCGCGCCGAGGCGCGGGGCATCGACATCTTCGTCCTCTCCGACACCCGGGACGGCGCGATCGCCGCCGTGGAGGAGCACGAGTACGCCCGCATCCAGGCCTGGGCGGCCTCCGACCCGGCGCTGCCGCGGATCCGCTACCGGCGCCGGACGGAGAATGTCGGCCGCAAGGCCGGCAATATCGGCGAGTTCTGCCGCACCCACGGCGGCGAGTACGCCTTCATGATCGTGCTGGACGCCGACAGCCTGATGACCGGCGCGGCCATGGGCCGGCTCGTCGGGCTGATGCAGGCGAGCCCGCGCACCGGCCTGATCCAGACCGTCTCGTACGCGGCCGGCCGGGACACGCTCTTCGCCCGCATCCAGCAATTCGCCGTTCGGCTCTATGCGCCGCTGGCCCTGCGCTGCCTAGAGACCTGGCAGGGGCCGGAGGGCAGCTACTGGGGCCACAACGCGATCCTGCGGGTCGAGGCCTTCGCGGAGAACGCGCAGCTCCCGAAGCTCCCGGGCCGGGAGCCGCTCGGCGGCGAGATCCTGTGCCACGACATCGTCGAGGGCGCGCTGATGGTGCGCGCCGGCTGGGAGGTGCGGCTGCTGCCCGAGATGGGCGGCACCTGGGAGGAGATGCCCACCAACCTCGTCGACCTGCTCGGCCGGGAGCGCCGCTGGTGCCAGGGCAACCTCCAGCACCTGCGGGTGCTGCCCTGGGCGGGCCTTCACGGCGCGAGCCGCTGGCACCTCCTCGTCGGCATCCTCTCCTACGGGGTGCTGCCGCTCTGGATCGCCTTCCTGGGCCTCGCCGCGTGGCAGGCCGCCCGGACCGGCGATCTCGGCCTCCTGGCCTACGGGCTGACCGGGCAGGGCGCCGCCGCCCACGCGCTCGCCGCCCTCAGCGTCGCCGTGCTGGCCCTGCCGAAGCTCCTGAGCCTCGGCCACGTCCTCGCCTCCGCGGAGCGCCGGGCGGCCTTCGGCGGCGCGCGGGCGCTGCTCGCGAGCGCCGCCCTGGAGCAGGCGGTGTGGGTGATCCTGTGGCCGGTCCTGACCCTGTTCACCGCCGGCGCCGTGGTCTCGACCTTCTTCGGCCGGGTGGTCCGCTGGGAGACGCAGGACCGGGACGACCGGCAGGTCTCCTGGGCGGAGGCGTTCCGGCTCCAGGCCGACGCCGTGGTGGTCGGCGCGCTGATGGTGCTCGCCCTGGTCCTCGCCGGGAACCCGTGGCTCGCCCTCTGGCTGGCGCCGATCGCCCTGGCGCTGCTCACGAGCCCGGCCCAGAGCGTCTGGACCAGCCGGGCCGATCTCGGCCGCGCCGCCCGGGCGCGGGGCCTGTTCCTGAACGCCGACGACACCGCGCAGGCGCCGGAACTCGCCGAACTCGCCCAGCTGCGCGGTCTGCCCGCCGCCCCGGCCCCGCTCCGCCCGGCCGCGCGCGAGCCGGCGATCTGGCTCGCCGCCGACGAGGCCTGACGGGGGGCGCGAACGCGCGGATCCGCGCCCGTCATCCAGGCTCTTACGGCCAAGCTGCCACAGTGTTGCCATCGAGTCACGGGCGGGCGGAACCGCCCCGGCCGGGCGGTTTCAGGCTTGGATTTGAGGCGCGAGCGTTTACCCCTTGGCGAGGATCGGCACGGCATCGTGCCGCGGTCTTCGCCGCGTTCCCGCCATAGTCCGCGCCTGCCCCGAGAGGCTTTGATGCGTCGTTTTCTCCCCGCCCTGATCGGGCTTCTCGGCGCGGCCGCCTGCGCCGCGCCGGCACTGGCCTACGAGATCGACCCGCTGACCCGCCAGCCGCTGAACGACGCGCTCACCGTGCGCGTCCGCCCGCAGGCCGTCGAGACCGTCGCGGTGCCGGTGGCCAACGCCTCCCTGAACCCCGCCGACCCGCTGAACGCCGACGCGGCGGTCCCGCAGATGTCGGCGATCCCGCGCGAGACGGTGGCCTATAACGGCCCCTACGGCGCCGGCACGATCGTCGTCTCCACCGCCGAGCGGCGGCTCTACTACGTTCTGGGTGGCGGCCAGGCCCTGCGCTACGGCGTCGGCGTCGGCCGGCCGGGCTTCACCTGGGGCGGCGTGCAGACCATCACGATGAAGCGCGAGTGGCCGGATTGGCGCCCGCCGGCGACCATGCTGAAGCGCCGGCCCGACCTGCCGCGCTACATGAAGGGCGGCCTCGAGAACCCGCTCGGCGCCCGCGCCATGTATCTCGGCGGCTCGATCTACCGCATTCACGGCTCCAACGAGCCGGAGACGATCGGCACGGCCGTCTCGTCGGGCTGCATCCGCATGACCAACGACGACGTGACGGACCTCTACACCCGCGCCAAGGTCGGCACGAAGGTCATCGTCCAGCGCTGATTCCTTTTCGGAGCTTCGACGAGGGGGCCGGCCGCGAGGTCGGCCCTTTTTGCGTTTCGTAGGGTTTCCGGTTGATGGCTTCGGCACGGCCGTCTTTGCGAGCGGAGCGAAGCAATCCAGCGGCGCCACGCCTGCAGAGGTCGCGCTGCCCTGGGGCACTTCGCTTCGCTCGTGATGACGGGATAGGCACATCAACCGAAGCGTTCAAACGGAAACCGGATCAGGGCAGCGTGACCAGCGCGTCCGGACGCTTCACCTCGATCTCGACGAACGCGATCGGGTGGTCGGACCCGTTCATCACGTCGTGTCGGATGCCCGCCGGGCGCATGTAGGATTGCCCGGCCGCGAGCGCCGTCTCGCTGACCGCCGCGCCGTCGTGGACGCGCAGGATCCCGTCCACCAGCATCACCACGAAGTAGGGCCAGCCGTGCTCGTGCCAGCCGGTCACGCCGCCGGGCGGGAAATCCCAGCGCGTGATGCGCACGGCGGCGTCGTCCTGCTGGATCGTGGGCGTCGCGGGGATGGTGCAGGCGAAGGCCATGGCGGCTCCGAAGGTGCGGGCTGACGGGTGCGCGGCTCGACGCCGCCGTCATCGCGAGCGCAGCGAAGCGACCCAGGGATGCGCGACGCCGAAAATCGTGGCGCCACTCTGGATTGCTTCGCTCCGCTCGCAAAGACGAGGCTCGGGGCCGGCGTAAGCGGGAGCGGCTGCCCTCAGTGGCAGCCGCACGAGCCCGACCCGCAGCCCCCGCCCTGCTTCACCGGGGCGGTGCGCGCGGTCTCGCGGTCCAGTCCGCGCTCGGCGAGCTCGCCGAGATAGGTGTTCCAGCGCGTCTCGTACTCGCGGCCCAGCGTGTGGAGGTAGCCCCACCCGTAGATGCCGGTGTCGTGCATGTCGTCGAAGCCGAGCTTCACCGCGTAGTTGCCGACCGGCTCCACCGCCAGGATGGCCACGGCGCGCTTGCCGCCGATCACCTTCCGCTCCAGCGGCGAGTGCCCCTGCACCTCGGCCGAGGGGCTCGACACCCGCAGGTACTCGGCCGGCAGGGCGTAGCGCGCCCCGTCCTCGAAGGCGACGTTGAGCACCCGCCGGTCGGCCGACAGGCGGATCTCGGTCGGCCACAGATCCTCGCTCACGGGTCACACTCCTCACGCAATCCGGGACTGCGGCGCGGGATCGGCTTGCCCGCGACCGCCGGTGGCATCATATGCCGGACGATGCTCGATGACAGCTCCTTGACGCCGCAGACGTCCGCTCTCGGCGCGCCCGCCGGGCCCGCGCCGCTGATCGACCCGTTCCAGCGGGCGATCTCGTACCTGCGCATCTCGGTGACGGATCGCTGCGACCTGCGCTGCGCCTACTGCATGTCCGAGCACATGGAGTTCCTGCCGAAGCGCGACCTGCTGACCCTGGAGGAGCTGGACCGGCTCTGCGGCGTGTTCATCGCCCGGGGCGTGCGCAAGCTCCGGATCACCGGCGGCGAGCCGCTCGTGCGCCGCGACATCATGCACCTGTTCCGCCGGCTCTCGCGCCACCTCGATTCGGGGGCGCTGGAGGAACTGACGCTCACCACCAACGGCACGCAGCTCACGCGCTACGCCGACGAGCTGGCGAGCCTGGGCGTGCGCCGGATCAACGTCTCGCTCGACACCCTCGACCCGGACAAGTTCCGGGAGATCACCCGCCGCGGCGACCTGAAGGTGGTGCTCGACGGCATCGCGGCGGCCCGCGCCGCCGGGATGAAGGTGAAAATCAACGCCGTGGCGCTGCGCGACGTCAACGCCGACGAGATCCCCGGCATGATCGCCTGGGCGCACGGCCTCGGCATGGACATGACGCTGATCGAGGTGATGCCGCTCGGCGAGATCGAGGCGGACCGGACCGACCAGTTCCTGCCCCTGTCGGTCGCCCGGCAGCGCCTGGAGACCCGCTACACCCTCACGCCGCTGCCCGACCGCACCGGCGGCCCGGCGCGCTACGTGCGGGTCGAGGAGACCGGCGGGAAGCTCGGCTTCATCACGCCGCTGACCCACAATTTCTGCGAGAGCTGCAACCGGGTCCGCCTGACCTGCACGGGTCAGCTCTACATGTGCCTGGGCCAGGAGGATTCGGCCGACCTGCGCGCGGTCCTGCGCGCCTCCCAGGACGACGCGGTGCTGGCCGCAGCGGTGGTCGAGGCGATCACCCGCAAGCCCAAGGGCCACGACTTCGTCATCGAGCGTCAGCGGCCTGCGGCCGTGCCGCGGCACATGAGCGTGACGGGGGGCTGACCGTCTCCGTCTTTGCGAGCGCAGCGAAGCAACCCAGGGCAGCGGGCCCTTCCCGGACGTAGCGCATCTCTGGATTGCTTCGCTGCGCTCGCAAGGACGGACGCGCTCACATCTCCTCGTCGGCGTAGCGGGCCTGCTGCCGCCCGCGCTGGCCGGATCCCCGCCGCGGCGCGCCCGCGCTGATCCCCGCCACCAGGTCGGCGATGTGGCGCAGTGTCTCCACGGAGAGCGCCTTCTCGCCCTCGCCGCGGCCCTGCGGGATCAGCGCCTTGGCAAAGCCGAGCTTCTGCGCCTCCTTCAGCCGGGAGCCGGCCTGCGCCACGGGCCGGATCGCCCCCGACAGGCCGATCTCGCCGAAATAGACCGTCTCGGGCGGCAGCACGGCCCCCGACAGCGACGAGACCAGCGCTGCCGCCACCGCCAGATCCGCTGCCGGCTCGGCGATGCGCAAGCCTCCGGCAACGTTCAAATAAACGTCGTGGCTGCCGAGCCGGATGCCGCCGTGGGCCTCCAGCACGGCGAGCACCATCGACAGCCGGTTCGGGTCCCAGCCGACCACGGCGCGCCGCGGCATGCCGAGCGAGGAGGGCGCCACCAGCGCCTGGATCTCCACCAGCAGCGGCCGCGTGCCTTCCATGCCGGCGAAGACCGCGGTGCCCGCCGCCTGATGGTCGCGGCCCGCCAGGAACAGGGCGGAGGGGTTCGGCACCTCGCTGAGGCCCGCGTCGGTCATCTCGAACACGCCGATCTCGTCGGTGGGGCCGAAGCGGTTCTTCACGGCGCGCAGGATGCGGAAATGGTGGCCCTGGTCGCCCTCGAAGGAGGCGACCGCGTCGACCATGTGCTCCACCACGCGGGGACCGGCGATCTGCCCGTCCTTGGTGACGTGGCCGACCAGGATCACCGCCGTGCCGGTGGTCTTGGCGAAGCGGATCAGCGCCTGCGCGGAGGAGCGCACCTGCGTGACCGTGCCGGGGGCCGATTCCACCGTCTCGGTCCACATGGTCTGGATCGAGTCGATGATCGCGAGCGCGGGCGGGCGCCCCTGGCTCAGGGTCTCGACGATGTCCTCGACGTTGGTCTCGGCGGCGAGCTGGACCGGGCGCGCGCTCAGGCCCAGCCGCTCAGCCCGCAGGCGCACCTGCCCGACCGCCTCCTCGCCCGAGATGTAGGCGACCCGCTCGCCCGTGCCCGCCATGGCGGCCGAGGCCTGCATCAGCAGGGTCGACTTGCCGATGCCGGGATCGCCGCCGAGCAGGATCACCGAGCCGCGCACGAAGCCGCCCCCGGTCACCCGGTCGAGCTCGTCGATCCCCGAGGGGATGCGCGGCGCCTCCTTGGCCTCGCCGGTCAGGCCCTCGAGGGGGAAGACCCGGCCGCGGTTGCGCGACGACCGGGTCGCGGCAGGACCCGACTGACCTGGCGCCGAGGGCGCCTCCTCGACGATCGTGTTCCAGCCGTTGCAGGCCTCGCAGCGGCCGCGCCAGCGATTGTAGACCGCCCCGCAGGACTGGCAGACGAAGGTCTGGTGGATCTTGGCCATACGGGTCCGGGCGCCGGCGATCCGGCGTGTCAGGGTGGAGTCGCGTCAGCCTACATAAGTTCGAACATACCGAGAACCCAGCCCGGTCAGGATCTCGTACCCGATCGTGCCGGCGGCGCGGCCGACCGCGTCGATGTCGAGGCTGTCGCCGATCAGCACCGCTTCCGCGCCGCGCCGGGCCGCGGGTGCCGCCGTGACGTCGAGGATGATCAGGTCCATGGAGACGAGGCCCAGGATCGGGCACGGGACGCCGCCGACCAGCGCGTGGCCGCGGCCACTGATCGCCCGGGGGAAGCCGTCGGCGTAGCCGAGCGAGAGCGTCGCCAGCCGGCTCGGCGCGGCGGCGGTCCAGCGGCCGTTATAGCCCGCGGTGGCACCGGCCGCGACGCCGCGCACCTGCGCGATCGCCGCCTCCAGCCGCACCACTGGGCGCATCGGGTTCGCGGCGCCCGGCGTCGGGTTGCCGCCGAACAGGGCGTAGCCCGGCCGCAGCAGGTCGTGCCGGGCCCCGTCGAGGAAGACCCCGGACGAGTTCGCCAGCGAGGCCCGGAGCCCGGGATAGGCCGCCCGGACCCGCGCGAAATCGGCGATCTGCCGGGCGTTGACCGGGTCCTCCGGCTTCTCGGCGCTGACGAAGTGGCTGAGGAGCAGGTCGATCCCGGCGGCAGCGATCCGCGCGTCCCCGGCGAGGTCCAGCGCCTCGGGCACCGACAGGCCGAGCCGGTTCATGCCGGTATCGACGTGGAGCGCCGCGGGCGGCCGGCTCCCCGGGAACGCCGCCCAGTCCGACAGCTCCTCGACGCTGCCGAGCACCGGGCGCAGCCCGTGGGCCGCGAAGGCCGCCGCGGCGCCCGGGGGCAGACCGTTCAGCACGTAGATCGCGGCGTCCGGCAGGGCGGCCCGGGCGGCGACGCCCTCGGACAGGTGCGCGACGAAGAAGGTCCGGCATCCGGCGGCCCACAGGGCCGGCCCGACGCGGCCGACGCCGCAGCCGTAGGCGTCGGCCTTCACCACGGCGGCGCAGTCGGCGCCCGCGCCGCGGGCCGCCAGGATCCGCCAGTTGGCCGCGATCGCCCCGAGGTCGATCGTCAGCCGGGCGCCGTGGGCGCCGATCTCCGTCACAGGTCCGGCCTCGGACACGCGGAACGCCTCCATCCATTCGCCACCGAGAGTCCGGACGCGCGGACCGGACCCCGGGCGCGACCCATAGCACCGGGACGGTGCCCGGGTGGAGCCGGGCATTCCGCGCGGCGGCGCGCGCCACGGTGATCGGCGCGTCCGATGCACGGTCTGATGCACGGACGGCACAGGCGCGCGATCAGGCGGGCGCGCCAGGGTGACGGCCGAGGTCGGGCTTGGTATAAATCCGCCGCGGTCCGGGGGAGCCGCACGGCCGACGCGCTATCCCCGCGGGTACCAAAAAGCTCAACGATGCCGTTTACCGTCCTGGATCTCGCCGTGCTCGGCATCGTCGCGGTCTCCGCGCTGCTCGCGGCCGTGCGTGGTGTGACCCGCGAGGTCCTGGCGATCGTCGCCTGGGTGGCGGCCGCCGCGGTCGCGTGGACGCTCCACCCCATGCTGCTGCCCACCGTGAAGCAGCACGTGAACAGCGACACCGTGGCGCTCGTCGCCTCGATCGCGGCGATCTTCCTCGGCACCCTGATCGTCGTGTCGATCATCACGGTGAAGATCTCCGACGTCGTGCTCGACTCGCGGATCGGCGCGGTCGACCGCTCCCTCGGCTTCCTGTTCGGCGCGGCCCGCGGCTTCCTGATCTGCGTGATCGGCTGGGTGTTCCTGTCGTGGCTGGTGCAGGGCAAGGTGCCGGACTGGGCCGCCCAGGCCCGCACGCGCCCGATGCTGGAGAAGTCCGGCGACGCCCTGGTGGCGCAGCTGCCCGAGAATCCGGAAGGCTTCCTCAAGCAGTTCAAGAAGCCGAAGACCGGCGCGCCGCCGAGCGATTCCGCCGACGCCCCGGCCGAGACCGACGCGGCGCCGCAGCGCCGGACCGAGACCGCGCCGACCCCGACGCGACGCTGATCTGCGGTATTCGCCGTAGGTCTCGTCGCGCGGAACGCCTAGATAGCGGTTCCGGTGGTGTACGGATTGCTTCCGCGACGACCGGCGCGCCGGCCCGTCGCCGCCGGGATCTGTGAGTGATCGACAGCCCCATGTCACACGCCGCTGCCGCCACCGACACCTTCGATCTCGATCTCGACGGCGACACGCTCCGCGAGGAGTGCGGCGTCTTCGGCATCTTCGGCCATCCGGACGCTTCGGCGATCGTCGCGCTGGGCCTGCACGCCCTGCAGCACCGGGGCCAGGAGGCGGCCGGCATCGTCTCCTTCGACGGGTCGGTGTTCCACTCCGAGCGCCGCCCCGGCCTCGTCGGCGATTCCTTCTCGGACGGGGACACGATCGCCCGCCTCAAGGGCCGCGCCGCCATCGGGCACGTGCGCTACTCGACCACTGGCGGCACGATCCTGCGCAACGTCCAGCCGCTCTTCGCCGAGCTCGCCAGCGGCGGCCTCGCGGTCGCCCACAACGGCAACCTCACCAACGCCCTGTCGATCCGCCGCGACCTCGTGCGCGACGGCGCGATCACGCAGTCGACCTCCGACACCGAGGTGATCCTGCACCTCGCGGCCCGCTCGCGGAAGCCGCGGATCATCGAGCGCTTCATCGACGCCCTGCAGGCGATCCAGGGCGCCTACGCGATCGTGGCGCTCACCAACAAGAAGCTGATCGGCGCCCGCGACCCGCTGGGCATCCGCCCGCTGGTGCTGGGCGAGCTCGACGGCCGCTACATGCTGGCCTCCGAGACCTGCGCGCTCGACATCATCGGCGCCCGCTTCGTGCGCGACATCGAGAACGGCGAGATCGTGGTGATCTCCGAGGAGGGGATCGAGTCGATCCGCTTCGCCGACGCCGTGCCGATGCGGCCCTGCATCTTCGAGTACATCTACTTCGCCCGGCCGGACTCGGTGGTGAACGGCAAGAGCGTCTACGCGGTGCGCAAGGCGATCGGCCGGGAGCTGGCCCGCGAGGCCGCGGCGCCCGCCGACATCGTCGTGCCGGTGCCGGATTCCGGCGTCCCGGCGGCGCTCGGCTTCTCGCAGGAGACCGGGATCCCCTTCGAGATGGGGATCATCCGCAACCACTATGTCGGCCGGACCTTCATCCAGCCGACCCAGTCGGTGCGCGAGCTCGGCGTGCGGATGAAGCACTCGGCCAACCGCGCGGCGATCGAGGGCAAGAGTATCGTCCTCGTGGACGACAGCCTCGTGCGCGGCACGACCTCGGTGAAGATCGTCCGGATGATGCGCGAGGCCGGCGCCGCGGAGGTGCATTTCCGGATCGCCTCGCCGCCGATCACCTACCCGGACTTCTACGGGATCGACACGCCCGAGCGGGAGAAGCTGCTCGCCGCGACCCACGATCTCGAGGCCATGCGCAAGTATATCGGCGCCGATTCGCTGGCCTTCCTGTCGATCCCCGGCCTCTACCGGGCGATGGGCGAGGAGGCGCGCAACGCGGCCTGCCCGCAATACACCGACCACTGCTTCACGGGCGACTACCCGACGGGCCTGACCGACCTGTCCATCGCCGGCCCGAAGCGCTTCGCCATGCTGGCCGAGGCCGACTGACAGGATCCGGCCGTTTCGCGCGATCGGGCATCCCCTGCGCGCGGAAATGCGCTAGGTCCTCGCCATGGCTGAGTCTCAGAGAATCCTGGAAGGCCGCGTCGCGGTCGTCACCGGCGCGTCCCGCGGCATCGGGCGCGCCGCGGCCCTGGCGCTGGCCGGGGCCGGCGCGCACGTCATCGCGGTGGCCCGCACCGTGGGCGCCCTGGAGGAACTCGACGACGCGATCCGCGCCGCCGGCTCCAGCGCCACCCTGGTGCCGTTCGACCTCGCCGACTACGACGCGATCGACCGCCTGGGCGCGGCGATCAACGAGCGCTGGAAGCGCCTCGACATCCTGGTCGCCAATGCCGGCATCCTCGGCGCGCTCATGCCGATCGGCCACATCACCCCGAAGATCTGGGGGCAGGTGATGGACGTGAACGTCACCGCCAACTGGCGCCTGATCCGCTCCCTCGACCCGCTGCTGCGCATGTCGGACGCCGGCCGGGCGATCTTCGTCTCGTCGGGGGCCGCCGCGAAGTGCCGGCCCTACTGGGGACCCTACTCGGTCTCGAAGGCGGCGCTGGAGGCCCTGGTGCGGACCTACGCGGCCGAGAACGAGAGCGCGGCGATCCGGGCCATGCTGCTCAATCCGGGCCCCCTGCGGACCGGCATGCGCCGCTCGGCCATGCCCGGCGAGGATCCCGAGACCCTCCGGACACCGGAGGAGCTCGCGCCTCATTTCGTGCGGCTCGCGTCCCCGGACTGGACCGAGACCGGCAAGCTCTACGATTTCCCCACCGACCGGGTGCTGAGTTTCCGCGCACCCGAGTGAGCCCCTGCGCTGCTATTCGAACGCACATCCCACCGCCTGCCTCATCCTGAGGTGCCGGAGCGAAGCGGAGGCCTCGAGAGAACGGCCCGGAGGTCGCGCGATCCCTGGAGCCCTCCTTCGCGGTCCGCTCGCGCGGGCATCTCGGGATGAGCGGTTGTATGGGACGGGCCTGATCTTCCTCTCTGAGTTCATCACGATGATCGACGTCCGCTGCATCTGCGCGATCGGCCTGCGGGGCCAGCTCGGCCTCAACGGCCACCTGCCCTGGGAGGGCAACACCGACCCGCTCTTCGTGGAGGACGTCACGCGCTTCTTCGCCCTCACCATGGGCCACGTGCTGATCGCCGGGCCGAAGACGGTGGCCTCGGTACCCGAATTCGCCTTCAAGGACCGCACCATCGACGTGATCCGCAGCCACGAGGATCCGGAGGCGGTGCTCAAGCGCTATCCCGGGCGGCGGATCTTCGTCGGCGGCGGGATCGCGGTGTGGAACGTCTACGCGCGGTACATCCAGCACTGGGACATCACGCGCCTGCCCTACGACGGCGAGGCCGACCGCTGGTTCGACCCCGCCTGGCTGGTCGGCGGGCCGCTGCGGACGCCCTGAGCGGCACCTTCGTCCCCGCCGGCGCGTTGGCGCGCACGCGTCGCGTTTTCCGGAGACCACGATGAGCGCCCCGAGCTACCGCTTCGGCATCGAGGAGGAGTACTTCCTGGCCGATGCCGAGACCCGGGGGACGCCGCGGGGCGACCTCGCCGCCTTCCACGCGCGGGTCAAGGCGGAGCTCCCCGAGACGGGCCGCGAGCTGGTCGCCGCGCAGGTCGAGGTCTGCACGCCGCCGCTCACCGACGCGGCGGCCGCCCGCGAGAACCTCGGCGGCCAGCGGGCGCAGCTCGCCGGGATCGCGGCCGAGAACGGCCTCCGGCTGCTGGCCTGCGGCACGCACCCCCTCGCGCGCTGGTCGCGCCAGACCGCCACCGACGGCGCGCGCTACAAGGGCATCCTGTCGGATGTCGGCATCGCGGCGCGGCGGGCCCTGATCTGCGGCATGCACGTCCACGTCGAGGTTCCGGACCCCGACGCCCGGGTCGACCTGATGAACCGGCTGCTGCCGTTCCAGCCGCTGCTGCTCGCGCTGTCGGCCTCCTCGCCGTTCTGGCAGGGCGAGGCGACGGGCCTGCGGGCCTACCGGCTCAGCGTCTTCGGGGAATTGCCGCGCACCGGCCTGCCGGAACTGTTCGCCGACGCCGCCGCCCACGCGCGGTTCGTCGCCATCATGACCCGGTCGGGCGCCATCGCGGACGCGAGCTTCCTGTGGTGGTCGCTGCGCCCCTCCATCAAGTTCCCGACCTTGGAGCTGCGCATCGCCGACGCCTGCACGCGCCTCGACGATTCGCTCTGCATCGCCGCCCTGTTCCGCTGCCTCGTGCGCCTGTGCGCGCGCCGGCCGGACCTCCATGCCGGGCTCGACGGCGTCTCGCGGGCGCTGGCCTCGGAGAACCTCTGGCGCGCCCAGCACAGCGGCGTCGCCGCGTCCCTGATCGACGAGGCGCGCGGCGAGGCCGTGCCGTTCGCCGAGGCGCTGGAAGGGGTGCTCACGCTGGTGGCCGAGGACGCGGACGCCCTCGGCTGCGCGGCGGACGTGGCCCGCGCGCGGGCGATCGTCGCCGAGGGGACCAGCGCGGACGGGCAGATCGCGGCCTACGAGGCCGCGCTCGCCGCGGATCAGGACGAGCGCGCCGCGCTGGCGGCCGCGGTGGACTGGATCGCCGACGCGGCGCGCTGAGCACTGCCGCATCCGCGCCGTCATCACGAGCGGAGCGACGTGACCCGGGGTGCCGCGACCTCGACCAGCGCGGCGCGACACTGGGTTGCTTCGCTCCGCTCGCAAGGACGACCGGAGGTCGGATCAGCCCTTGTCGAACGGGTTCTGCGAGGTGCGCAGGGACAGGCGGATCGGCGTGCCCGGCAGGTCGAACGCCTCGCGCAGGCCGTTCACGAGGTAGCGCGTGTAGGATTTCGGCAGGGCGTTGAGCTGGTTGCCGAACAGCGCGAAGTGTGGTGGCCGGCTCTTCACCTGGGTGGCGTAGCGGATCTTGATCCGCCGGCCCGACACCGCCGGCGGCGGGTTGCGGGAGGTGGCCTCGTTCAGCCAGTCGTTGATGCGCGAGGTCGAGACGCGCCGGTCCCAGACCTCGGCGGCCTGCACCACCGCCTGCATCAGCTTGTCGACGCCGTCGCCCGCGAGACCCGAGAGTGGCACGACCCCGACGCCGCGCACCTGCGGCAGCAGCCGGGTGCAATCCTCGCGGAGCTGCTTGAGCAGGCCCGGCTGGTCGGCGACCAGATCCCACTTGTTGAGGCCGATCACCAGGGCGCGGCCCTCGCTCTCGACGAGGTCGACGATGGTGAGGTCCTGCTTCTCGAACGGGATCGTCGCGTCGAGGAGCACCACCACCACCTCGGCGAAGCGCACGGCGCGCAGGCCGTCCGAGACCGCGAGCTTCTCCAGTTTGTCGTCGATCCGGGCGCGGCGGCGCATCCCGGCGGTGTCGTGCAGCTTGATCCGCCGCCCGCGCCACTCCCAGTCCAGGGAGATCGAGTCGCGGGTGATGCCGGCCTCGGGGCCGACGAGCAGCCGGTCCTCACCGAGCATGTTGTTGATCAGGGTCGACTTGCCGGCATTCGGGCGGCCCACGATCGCGACCTTCAGGGCGCGGCCGCCGGGGGCGTCGTCGTCGGCCTCCTCGTCCTCGTCGCGCTGGGGCAGGGCGCCCTTGAGCGCCTCGTGCAGCTCGCCCAGGCCCTCGCCGTGCTCGGCGGAGAACGGGATCGGGTCGCCGAGCCCGAGGGTGAAGGCCTCGTAGGCGCCGGCGAGGCCGGCGCCGCCCTCGGCCTTGTTGGCGATCAGGATCACCGGGCAGCCGGCGCGGCGCACCAGCTCGGCGAAGGGCTGGTCGGCCGGAAGCACGCCGGCGCGGGCGTCGATCACGAACAGGACCACGTCGGCGGCGAGGATCGCCGCCTCGGTCTGCATCCGCATCCGGCCCGTGAGTGTCTTCTCGTCGGCCTCTTCCAGGCCGGCGGTGTCGATCACCCGGAACTGGAGGCCGCCGAACGCGACGTCGCCCTCGCGCCGGTCGCGGGTCACGCCCGGGCGGTCGTCGACCAGCGCGAGCTTCTTGCCCACGAGGCGGTTGAACAGGGTCGACTTGCCGACGTTCGGCCTCCCGACGATCGCGACGGTCGGCATATCCATGGTGGTTCTCGAGACAGTCCGGACGATGAAATCAGCGCGTGATCGGCGGGGGCGGCGCGGCGGGCTCGGGCTTGGCCGCGGTCACCGTCACGGGACCGCCCGCCACGATCGCCGCGTAGACCTCGATCCGCTCGCGCAGGTTCCGTGGCGTGTCGGGATCGGCCACGATCTGGTCGAACCAGCGGCTGGCGTCCTCGTAATCGCCCTTCTTCAGGGCGGCGAGGCCCAGCATCTCGCGGGCGGTGTGGCGGAACGGGGTCCCGGCCGCGAGGCCCTGGAGGTTGGCGAGCGCCGGATCCGGGTTCGCCCCGTCGAGGCGCAGCAGCGCGGCGCGCAGGCGCGCGAGGTCGCGCAGGCCGTCGCCGAGGCCGGTATCGTCGGCCAGCTTGTCGAACTCCGCGGCCCCGGCCGCCGGGTCGCGCTTGCCGGTCTCGGCCGCAGCCCGGAACCGGGCGAGCAGGCGGTAGCCCGCCGGGCCCTGCGCCTCGAGGGCGTCGAAGGCCTTGTCGGCCTCCGCGACCTTGCCGTCCTTGGCGAGGCGGTTGGCGTCGTCGAACTGCACCGAGGCGACCTCGGCCGCCGCGCGCTGCTGGGCCTGCCAGTAGCGCCAGCCCGCGACGCCCGCCACCAGCAGCACGGCGAGCGCGATGATCACGCCGCTGTAGCGCTTCCAGATCTGGAGGATCCGGTCGCGGCGGTAATCCTCGTCGACCTCGCGGAGGAACTCGTTGTTCTCGGCCATTCTATCCCGGCCCACATGATCTCAGCGGGCCACCTCGTCGCGTTCGGGCCCCGCGCCTAACACACGGGCGCCGGGTTGGCGACAGGCCATGTCTCGGGGCCGTCTCGGGTGTCGTCTCGGGGGGCCAGCTCAGGCCGGGGTACCCGGCCAGACCGGCACGCCGATCACCGGGTAGTGCAGGTAGCGGGCGAAGACGAACCATGCGGCCGTGCCGATCACCAGGGCCAGGACGTCGTTGCGCCAGCCCAGCGGGGCCGCCGCCGGACCGCCGTGCTGGGCCGCGACCGCCCCCGGGGCGAGGCCCCGGCGCTTGGCGCTGATCCGGGCGGTCACCGCCCAGGCGAGGAAGCCGCCGAACAGCAGCATCGAGCCGAGATCGCCGTTGGCGAGGAGGTGCGCCGTCGCCCAGATCTTCACGGCGAGCAGCATCGGGTGCTTGGCCTTGGCGCGGATATGGCCCGGCAGGTAGGCGGCCGCGAGGCACACGAAGGCGGCCCAGACCAGCGTCAGGGCGAGGTGGCGCGTCCAGACGGGCGGGTCCCAGACCGGGATGTAGCCGGCGAGCCGGTAATCGTGGAAGCCGATCCCGATCAGCACGAGCCCGAGCAGCGACAGGGCGGTGTAGCCGAGCTTGTAGCGGCCCTCGCCGATCCGGCCGACGATCGCGGCGCGGCGGGTGCGGGCCATCGAGAAGGCGTGCGTGCCGAGGAACAGCACCAGCCCGAGGATCAGGAGAACCATGGATGACTTTCGGTCGGGCCGCGCGCGTCCGGTCGGCGGCAAGCACTCTGTAATGGTTCTCAAGCGAATCTCCGCCTGTTTGTCCAGGCGCGGCCGGGACGCAGCCGGGTGGCGATCATGGGTTGGGCGAACGGGATCGCCGGACGGGCGTGCGCCGCGCGCCCAACCGGCTCCGGGACGGCGGCGCGCCGGATCCTGCCGACGCTTTCCCTGGCGCTATCCGTGGCACTCCCCCTGGTGCTTCTGCCGCTCCTCCCGCGCGTTGCCGCGGCCGCGCCCGAGCCGCCGCTGTCGGCGCTGACGCTGGTCGGGCCGCCCGCGCTCGTCTTCAAGGCGGGGCGCGACGCCTGCGACGGCGCCGACGTGCCCGACGCGCCGGCGCGCGCCTTCCGGGACGCGTCGGGCGCGGTGGCGCTCTACGGGATGCATTACCGCAACCGGGCGCTGCGCGGTCCCGACCTCGAGCATCTCAAGATCGACTGCGCGGTGGTGCTCGATTCGGGCGAGAAGCCCGACCCGGCCGCCTACGACGACCGCTCCTGGATCACCGCCACCTGGACCGAGGACGGGAGCCGCGTGGCCGCGCTCCTCCACCACGAGTACCAGGCCAACGAGCATCCCGGCCGCTGCCCGGCCGCCAGCTACATGGCCTGCTGGTACAACACGATCACGGCCGCCGCCTCGACGGATGGCGGCCGCAGCTTCAAGCGCCAGAGCCCGCCCGCGGTGGTCGCCGGAGCGCCGTTCCGGCAGGAGATCGACCAGGGCCGCCACCGCGGCTTCTTCAACCCGTCGAACATCGTCGCGGACGGGACGTGGCGGTACTTCCTCGCCTCGACCACCGGCTGGACCCGACCGGGCAGCGATCAGGAGGCCGGGGTCTGCCTGTTCCGCAGCGACGACCCGGCCGATCCGGCCCGCTGGCGGGCCTGGACCGGCACCGGCTTCACCGCCGCCTTCCCGGACCCCTACCGCGCCGCCCGCCCGAACACGGCCACCTGCCGGCCGGTCGGGCCGTTCCCGGGCCCGGTCGGCGCCGTCGTTCGGCACCGCGGCACGGGCGCCTGGATCGCCGTGTTCATGGCCAAGGCGGGGGAGGGCTTTCCCCGGTCGGGCTTCTACTGGACCACCTCCCGCGACCTGATCACCTGGGACAGCCCGCGCCTGCTGCTCGAGGGCGCGACCCTCTACGACGACCCGTGCGCGGCGACGGCGCCGCTCCTCGCCTACCCGTCGCTGCTCGACCCGGACGCGCGCGGCCGCAATTTCGACGACGTCGGCGACCGGGCGCTGCTGACCTACGCGAGCCTGCGCACGGAGGGCTGCACGATCACCTCCGACCGCGACCTGCTGCGCCGCCCGGTGGCGATCCGCGTCTGGCCCTGATCCCGCTCGACCGGCGCGGCCCCACCGCGCGACACCGTCCCGAGCCTCGGGCGCATCCCGTCCGACCGGACGCGGCTCTACGGAGCGGGCCGGCCGAGCGCCACCGTGTAGGACGGGCCGGCCGCGACGGAGCGCCCCGGAAGGCCGATCCGCTGGCAGAGCACGGTGCCGAGGGTGACGCTCAGCATCAGCACGGTCGCGGAGAGCAGGAGCGTGGTCGCCCGGGCATAGGCGCGACCGGCATGGATCAGCAGGCAGCCGAACGCGAAGATCGCGACGGCCTGGAACAGGTGCTGCACGGGCGACGTCCTCTCTGGCGGCGGACGCGTGGTCCGGGCCGGCCGGGATCGAGCGCCATCGTCTCCGAGCGGCGTGAAAACGCGGTTAACGTCGGGTATAGCTGGCTCCGCAATCGCCTGCTCGGAGAGGAATCCGCATGTCGCGTTCGAGGGTTCCGGAGGCGCAGAGCCGCCCCGACGGGACGGGGGTGATCCCGTCCCACGACACGGCGATCTTGGGATCGGGCGCCGTCGGCGCGGGGGCGATCGGGGCGTCGGCCCTGGGCGCGCTGGCCCTCGGGGCCGCGGCCCTCGGCGTCGTGGCGGTCGGCGCCTTCGCGATCGGCCGCCTCTCGGTGGGCCGCGCCCGGATCGGCACCCTGGAGGTCGGTTCGCTGGAGATCGACACGCTCACGGTGCGGTCGGTGCGGATGCCGGACCGCGACTGAGCCGCGGCGCCGGGGACCGGCGCCGGGAGGAATGCGAGGAGGGGAGCGATGACCGATCGGAAACCGCCCTTCCGGCCCGCGGACGCGGTCGACGCCCTCGGCGAGGTCGAGGGCGATTTCGTCCTGCCGCTCTGCCTGCCCGGATCCAACCTGCTGATCGGCGAGGACCTCGCCATGCTGGTCCTCGACACGATCCACGGGCAGCGGGTCGGCCTGCCGCTGAGCCAGCAGGGCGCGGCCGACCTCCACGCGGTCCTGGGCGAGGCCCTGCGGCTGCTGCAGGCGCGGGACCGCGGCCCTATCCAGTAGGGCGCGCGCCGGCGAAAGGCTTCGTTGAGGCGGCCGGGATAGACAGGTCCCGGTTCCTCACCGTGGCGGCCGATGCGCGCTCCGTTGCTTCTCCTGCTGCTGGCCTGCGCCGCCCCCGCGCAGGCCCGGCCCGCCACCTTCCTGACGGTGCACGCCGTCGGCATGGCCTCGCTGCCGCCGGTCCCGCCCGCGCCTGCGGCCGTGCCCGCACCCGCGCCCGCACCGGTCGCCGCCGACGCCCGCGCCCGCTACCTTCCGCTCATCGCCCGCGAGGCCGCCGGCACCGGCCTGCCCCTCGCGGTGGCCGACGCCGTCGCGCGGATCGAGAGCGGCTACGATCCCACCGTGGTCGGCAGCGTCGGCGAGGTCGGTCTGATGCAGGTCCGCCCGACCACCGCGGCGATGCTCGGCTTCCGCGGCACCGTCTCCGAGCTGGCGTCGCCGGAGATCAACGTCCGCTACGGCGTCCGCTACCTCGCCGAGGCGTGGCGCCGGGCCGACGGGGACCTCTGCCGCGCCCTGATGAAGTACCGGGCCGGCCACGGTTCGGAGGCGATGTCACCGCTGTCGCAGCTCTACTGCGCCCGCGCCCAGGCGATCCTCGGCAACCCGGAGGCGCGCGTCGTCCGGGTGAGCGCCCGCGCCGCCGCGCCGGACCGCCTCGCCGCGCGGCCGGCGGGCCCCGTCCACCGGACCCGCGTCGCCGCCGTCCCGGCGAAGCCGATGTCGTTCTGGGAGGCGCACCGGGCGCGCATCGCCCGGCTCAACGCCGCCGTGGTGTCGCGCTGGCGGGCCCGCGGCTGGTCGGCCGCGCCCGACGGGTCCTCCGGCGAGCCGGCCGGCGGCTAGCGCCCCTCACGCCTCGGCTTCGGCCTCCGGCCCGTCCGAGCGCGCGCCGCGGGCGACCTCGCGCATCGCCGTGTCCGGAAGCGGCCGCTGGAGCCGGAGCGCCTCCGCGGTCGGCGCCTCCAGCCACGTCGCCCATTCCTCCGGCTTCGTGAGCAGGACCGGCATGGCCTTGGGATGGACCGGCCCGACGACGCCGTTCGCCTCGGTGGTCAGGAAGGCGAAGAGCCGGTGCTCCTCGGCGACCCGGTCGGGGTTCTCGCGCTTCGTGCCGCGCACGCCGGTCCAGGGCCGCCAGATCCCCGCGAAGGCGAAGAGCGGCCGGTCCTCGTCGAGGGCGAACCAGACGGGCGTCTTGCGCGGCTTGGTGTCGGCGTACTCGCTGAAGGCGGTGACCGGCACGAGGCAGCGGTGGGCGACGCCGAGCCAGGGCCGCCAGTGCGGGCTCGCGGCGTTGCGCACGTTGGTGATCGGGTGCTCGCCGAACGCCTTCGGGCCGGGCATGCCCCAGCGCATCATCGCGAGGTCGCGGCCGGTCGCGCCGTTCAGGACCACAGGCGCCAGCTGGTCGGGAAAGATAGCCGGCAACAGCGGGAGGTTTCCGGTGCGATCCTCCGCGATCTCGAAGGCCCGGCGCAGGTCCGCGGGGCCGGTCCGCAGGCTGTAGAGATTGCACATGGACACCCCGCGTGCTCGGTGAGCGCGTTGCCGGCTCTACACGCTTTCGGGACGCCGCGCCCAGCCCGGCGGAGAGGGGCGTCCCGGCCGATCGCCGACCGGGACGCCGCCGCCTCAGTTCAGGTGGAACACCACCTTCACGCAGCCGTCCTTCTTGTCGCGGAAGGTCTTGTAGAGGTCCGGGCCCTCCGCGAGGTCCTGCGAGCGGTGGGTGATCAGGGAGGTCATGTCGATCTTGCCCTCTTGGATCAGCTTGGTCAGCGGCTCGAGGTAGCGCTTCACGTGGGTCTGGCCGCTCTTGAGGGTCAGGCCCTTCTGGACGATCGAGCCCATGTTGACCGGAATCGGGCCGCCGTAGACGCCCGGCACCGAGACGATCCCGCAGGGGCGGACCGCCTTGATGGCCTCGGCCAGCGCGTAGGGGCGCTCGGTGGCGGTGAGCTTCTCCTGCACCGTCGACAGCATGCCGGTGAGGCCGCCGTGGCCGGCGCTCGCCTCCATGCCGACGCAGTCGATCACGCCGTCGGCGCCCTGGCCCTTGGTGATCTCCTTGATCCGCTCGAACACGTCCTCGTTCATGAAGTCGATGACGTCGGTGGCGCCGGCCTTCTTGGCCAGGGCGATCCGCTCGGGCACGGTCTCGATGGCGATGATCCGCTCGGCCCCCATGATCTTCGCGGACTGGATCGCG
Source organism: Methylobacterium sp. Leaf361 (assembly GCF_001424445.1). Taxonomy (NCBI): domain Bacteria; kingdom Pseudomonadati; phylum Pseudomonadota; class Alphaproteobacteria; order Hyphomicrobiales; family Methylobacteriaceae; genus Methylobacterium; species Methylobacterium sp. Leaf361. The sequence continues at coordinate 92,296 of NZ_LMPY01000006.1, forward strand.
AAGATGCCGACCGGGCCGGTGCCCCAGACCGCGATCGTCTCGCCGCCCCGGATCTCGCAGTGCTCGGCACCCTGCCAGCCGGTGGGCAGGATGTCGGTGAGGAACAGGACGGATTCGTCGTCCATGCCGTCCGGCACCTTCATGGGCGCGACGTCCGCCATGGGCACGCGCACGTACTCGGCCTGGCCGCCCGCGTAGCCGCCGGTGAGGTGCGAGTAGCCGAACAGGCCGGCCGTCGTGTAGCCGAACTGCGCGGCGGCCATCTCGGCGTTGCGGTTCGACCGCTCGCAGACCGAGAAGTTGCCGAGCTTGCACTGCCGGCATGCACCGCAATTGATGTTGAAGGGCACCACGATCCGGTCGCCCTTCTTGAACTTGGTGAAGCCCTGTCCGACCTCGACGACCTCGCCCATGAATTCGTGGCCGAGGACGTCGCCGCTCTTCATGGTCGGCATCAGGCCGTCCATCAGGTGCAGGTCCGAGCCGCAGATCGCGCAGCTCGTCACCTTGATGATGACGTCGCGGGAATCCTCGATGACCGGATCCGGGACCGTGTCGCAGCGGATGTCGTTGCGGCCGTGCCAGCACAATGCCTTCATGGCGTCGTCTCTCCGGAAGCTCTCGGGATTGCGGCCGTCTCGGCCGCTCTCCCGTAAAGCCCGCCTCGGCACGGCCAAGTTCCGGCGTCGCCGTTCGCCCACCGCGGGCGAAAGGGTTTACGAATGTTTCACGTGAAACAGCCCCGTTCACCGTCGCTTTACGACTCGCGCCGGCCCGGTCCGGATCAGGCGATCCCGTCGATGCCGATGCCGAGCTGCTCGGGCCCCCGGAGCGAAGCGCCCGGCCGGTAGGGCGGCGGATCGACCGCGAGCCGCGGGGCGACGAGGCGGCGGCTCAGCGCCACCAGAGCGATCTCGGCCTCGAGCCGCGCCAGGGGCGCGCCGACGCAGTAGTGCAGGCCCCCGCCGAAGCCGAAATGCTCGATGTCGCCCCGGTCGGGATCGAAGCGGTCGGGATCCGCGAACCGGTCGGGATCGCGGTTCGCGGCGGCGAACATCAGGATGACGGGTGCCCCCTTCGGGATCATCTCGCCGGCCACCGCGATCGCACCGAGGGCCTTGCGGGTCCGGAAATGCACCGGCGGCTCGTAGCGCAGGACCTCCTCGATCAGCCGCGGCGCCCGCTCCGGATCGGCCCGGAGCCGCTCCAGCTCTTCGGGGTGCCGGAGCAGGGTCAGCATGGCGTTGGTGATGAGGTTCACGGTGGTCTCGTGACCGGCGACCAGCAGCAGGACCGCCGTCGACAGGAGGTCGAAGTCGCTCATCTGCTTCCGGCCGTCCGGACCGGGGGCGGCGAGGCCGCTCAGCATGTCGTCGGCCGGGCGCCGCCGCTTCTCGCGGATGAGGTCGCGCATGTAGGCGGCGATCTCGTCGAAGGCGCCGACGATCTGGCGCCGGGTCGCGTCGTCGTGGCGCGCGTCCGGCTCGACGGCCGTGGCGAGCTGCGTCGCCCAGGCCTGGAACCGCGGCTCGTCCTCGCGCGGCACGCCGAGCAGCTCGCAGATCACCGTCACCGGCAGCGGGTAGGAGAGGTCGCTCACGAGACAGACCTCCCGCCGGTCCCGGCAGGCGTCGATCAGGCCGTCCACCTCCCGGGCGATCCGCGGCCGCAGCGCCTGAACCCGCGCGATCGAGAATTCCCGCATCACCAGGCTGCGCAGCCGGTCGTGGTCCGGAGGATCGCGGAAGATGAACGGGCGGTGCGTGGCGCTGATGCGGTTCTTGATCGGGTTGAGGATCAGGTCCTTGAGCGGATTGCCAGTGCGAGGCCGCCGGGGCGGTGGCAGATCCTCGGAGCTGAGCCGCGGGTCGAACAGCAGGCTGCGGATCGCCGCGTGCGTGGAGACGACGTAGCTGCCGTCGCGCTGGCGGGAGACCGGCTGCTGCCGCAACCGACGATAGAGCGGGTACGGGTCGGCCCGGTTGGCCGGATCCATCACCGCGGCGAACAGCGCGTCGTCAGACATGGACGGTCTCGGCGGAAGGCCGCGCCGGGGCGGCTCGGTGCGGCGGCGGGAAGCCCGGTGCCGCCATCTCGACGCGCGGCCGGTCGGTGGCGTCGGTGATCGGCGGGAACGGGTCGCCGGCCGTGATCGCCTCCGCGTAGGCCGGCAGCCAGCGAGCCTGATCGAACGAGACGGCCGCGATGCTGCGCCCGGCGCGGCCGTAGACGGCGAGGAAGCGCCGGGAGGCCCGCGAACCCTGCACCACCGCCACGGAATCGGCGCCGTCGGGGAGGCCAACGAGCTTGATGTTGATCCCGAACTGGCTCGACCAGAAGGCCGGCAGGTGGCCGTAGGGGCGCTGCTCGCCGGGGCCGGCCAGCATGTTGCGCGCGGCGTGGGCGGCCTGCTCGACGGCGTTGCCCCAGTGCTCCACGGCGATCAGCCGATTGCCGTAGAGCGGGATCGGCCACCGGGCGACGTCGCCCGCGGCGTAGATGTCCGGGCAGGGCACCCCGTCGGCGTCGAGGACCCGGCAGGCGGCGTCGCAGGTCACGCCGCCGGCATCGGCGCGCAGGCCCGCGCCCCGCAGCCAGCCCGTCGCCCGGGTCGCCCCAAGGGCGGCGATGACGAGGTTGGTCTCGACGGTGCTGCCGTCCGCCAGCCGGGCCCGGGCGACGTGCCCCGCCGCGTCGCCCTCGAACGCCCGCACCATCGTGCCGGGGCGGAACGTGGCGCCGGATTCGCGCAAACGCTCGGCGATCACGCCGCCGACGAAGGTCCCGAGACCCCGGGCCAGGGGCGCGGCGTTCGGGTCGACCAGGGTCACGGGCAGGCCGAGGTCGCGCAGGCAGGAGGCCGCCTCGCAACCGATCAGGCCGCCGCCGACGATGAGCACCTGCCGCGGGCGCGCCAGCAGGGCGTCCCGCAGGGCGGCCGCGTCGTCGCGCCCGCGCAGGGTGAAGATGCCGGCGAGCCCGCCGCCGGTCTCGGCCGGCCAGGGCCGGGCCTCGGCGCCGGTGGCGATGAGCAGGGCCTCGTAGGCCAGCGCCGACCCGTCGGCGAGCCGGAGCGTGCGGGCTGCCCGGTCGAGGGCGACGGCCGGGCTCCCGAGACGCCAGCGGGCGCGCAGATCCGCCAGTTCCGGCAGCCGGGTCGCGTCGGCGGCGAGCTCGCCGGCGAGCACGTGCTTCGACAGGGGCGGCCGGTCGTAGGGCCGGTACGGCTCGGCGCCGACCAGCGTGAGCGGGCCGTCGTACCCGCCCCGCCGCAGCGTCTCAGCGCCGCGCAGGCCGGCGAGGGAGGCGCCGACCACGACGATGCCGGCGGGTTCGGGGGTCACGGCGCGTCTCCGTCGTCCGGGCCGGCCTGGAGGCTGATGGCGCGGACCGGGCAGGCCTGCACGGCCCGCTCGATGGCGCCGCGGCGGTCGGCCGGCGGCGCGGGATCGTAGAACAGGATCTCGTGGCCGCGGATCGCGAAGGCGTCCGGCGCGGCGTAGCAGCATTGGGCGTAGCCCTGGCAGCGGTTGAGATCCACGACGACCCGGAGCGCCGCGGTGTCGGAGGCCGGCATCACGCCGACCTCGCCAGCCGGCGCGCGGTCCCGGCATCGGTCCCGGCGCGCGCGAGATCGTCCAGAGCCGTCAGGATCGACGCCATGGCGTCCCGGGCCGCGAAGGCGTCCCGCAGCGCCCCGGCGCGCGCCCGGAAGTCGGGCTCGCCGAGCACTCGCGCCACCGCGGCGCCAACCGCCTCCGGGGCCGGCGCGTTGGTTCCGAGGTTGATCCCGACGCCGGACCAGCCGATGCGCGCGTTCACCTCCGCCTTGTCCTCGGTCAGGCCGGCCGACACGATCGGCACGCCGGCGGCGAGCGCCTGCGAGACGCTGCCGTAGCCGCCGTTGGTCACCAGCAGGCTCACCCGCGGCAGCAATTCGCGGAACGGCAGGAAGCACGACACCCGGGCGTTGGCCGGGACCGGAACCTTCAGCGCGTCCACCGGGCGGCCGCCGGTGGTGGCCAGGACCAGCAGATCGTCCCGGTCGGCCAGGGCGGTCAGTGTCGGCTCGACCAGCTCGCCGAAATCCGCGTTGGCCAGCGTGCCCTGGGTGACCAGCACGACGGGCCGGCCCGCCGCGTTCGCCGCCTCCAGATCGGGCCACCAGTCCGGGAGCGGCGCGGGCGGCGTCGGCGGATCGAGCAGGCCGATGAAGCGCAGGCCGGGCGGCAGGGTGCCGTACTCGTACTCGAAGCCCGGCACGGTCGGCTGCAGGAACAGGTCCGGCAGGACCACGATCGAGTGGGGCAGGGACGCCGGCAGGGGCGGCAGGCCGAGCGCGGCGAGCTTCGCGTCCGTGTAGGCCCGCACCGGGTTGACGAAGGCCGCGTCCATGCCGGCCTTCAGGGTCGCGTAGCGGACGAGGTCGTCCCGGTCGCGGGCCGGCGGCAGGCCGAGGCCCACGGGCGCGTGGTCGGGCCGGTCGAGAAACAGGATGCTGACGTTGACGGTCACGATCGGCGGCCGCGGCGCGCTGTCGAGCAGCAGCGGCAGCGCGCCCAGGAACATGCTGCCGGCCAGGATCACGTCGGGCGCCTCGGCCGCGATCAGCGCCCGCAGGGCGGCGGCCTGGACCGGCATGGGATCCACGAACCGGCGCTCGAACTCGCGGCGGTAGCGCTCCGGGCCGGCCGGCAGCTCGGTCTCGCGGTACTCGGCCGCGTGGTTGTCCGCGTAGGGCGTGAAGCGCAGGGCCGCCGCCTCGACCTTTGGCCGGAAGGCCGGGTCGGTGAGCACGAGGACGTCGTCCCCCCGGGCCGCCACCGTCCGACCGATGGCGAGGAGCGGGTTCACGTGGCCGGTGAGCGGCGTCGCGGCGATCAGGATCTTCATCACGGCCTCCTCGAGCGCCGCCGGTCGGGCCGACGTCGCTCCTGCTCGGGTGCCGGCGCCTTCACGCGCGGGTGCCCCGTGGCCCCCGGCGCGCCGGACTCACAGGGGAAATCGCGGCCGGTCCAGCGCAGTTACACAACCCCAAGGTGCTTGGTGCGGCGCCGCACCATGGCATCCGGTTGAAGTCCGACGCAATATCGGAGTGTCGCAGGCCACAGCGATCGTGCGGCCTGCCGGATTTCGGCGCGTCCACCGTTCGGATGACGCGTCACGGACGCCCGACCGCGACGGCCGGCGGCGCCGTCAGTCGACCACGACGACCCGGTTCGGCAGCTCGTCGGGATCGCCCGGGCCCGCGGGGAGGTGCTCCGCCAGGCAGGCCCCGACGCGCGCGACCGCCGCCGTCAGGCCGTCCTCGATGGCGCCGCGCCCGAGCGCCGGTATCAGCTCGGCGAGGATCCCGTCCCAGGCGGAGGGCGGGATCTCCCGCAGGACGCCGAGATCTGTGACGATCTCGGCGTGCCGCTCGGCGAGCGACAGGTAGAGCAGGATGCCGGTGCGCCGGCGCGTCAGGCTCAGGCCGCGCGACCAGAAGGCCCGCCGGGCTGCCTCCCGGGCGCGGGCGCGGCGCAGGCGGCGCGGCACCAGGGCCATGCGCAGCCGCTCGCTCTGGCTCGCCGCGAGGATCGCCGCCACGAGGGCCGCCTGCGCCAGTAGGATCGACGCGGCGCTCCAGGCGGTCAGGGCGATCAGCGGCCAGGGCAGGACCAGCGCCGCGACGAGGGCGGTGAGCAGCACGATCGAGCGGTAGGCGCCGGCGCGCCGGCTCACCATCACGACGATCTCGCCGGAGGTCCCGGCCTCCGCGCGCCCGACCGCCTGGGCGAGCCGCTCCCGCGCTTCCAGAGTCAGGACAGCCGCGCGTCTACCAGTCACCGGAGGCCCCTCCGCCGCCCGACGAGCCGCCGCCGCCGGAAAATCCACCGTCGAAACCGCCCGAGGAGCCGCCCGACCCGCCGTCCGAGAAGCCGCCGCCCCACCCGCCCGAGCCGGGCCCCGGCAGGATGACGAGGCCGCCGGGTCCCGACCGGCCGCCCCGGCTCATGCGCCACGCGACGAACACCACGATCAGGAGCAGGACGACGAAGACCGCCACCTGGGCGGGATCGACCTCGTCGGACCGCACCTGCGGCTTGCGCTGCCAGTCCTGCGCGTCGCCGGCCAGGATCGACAGGATGCCGTCGACGCCGGCGTCGAGGCCGCCGAAATAGTCGCCGGTCTTGAAGCGCGGCGTGATGGCGCCTGCGATGATCACCTTGGACAGGGCGTCGGTCAGCGCCCCCTCCAGGCCGTAGCCGACCTCGATCCGGACCTTCCGCTCGCTCGGCGCCACCAGCAGCAGGACGCCGTTGTTGGTCTTGGCCTGCCCGAGCTTCCAGTCCCGGAACAGGCGGTTGGCGTAGTCCTCGACGGTCGTGCCCTGCAGGTTCGGCACCGTGGCGACGACCACTTGGTCCGAGGTCTTGTCCTCGTGCGCCTTCAGCTTGGCCTCGAGGGTGCCGCGCTGCTCCGGCGTCAGGATGCCGGCCGCGTCGACCACGCGGCCGGTCAGCGCCGGGAAGGTCAGCTCCGCCGCCAGCGCCCCGATCGCGAAGACCGTCAGGCAGGCCGCCAGGACGGCGAGCGACAGGGCGAGCCGCACCCGGTCGGGCAGGATCCCGCCCCGGGTCCGGGTCATGGTCGGTCCTACGCGCCGCCCCACGCGCCGCATCCTAGAACTTCACGTTCGGCGGCCGGTCGGCGTTCGGTGTCGCCGTGAAGGTCTCCATCGGCTTGGCGTCGGGGTACAGGACCGCCGCGATCCAGCGGCCCGGGATCGTGCGCACCTCGGTGTTGTAGGCCTGGACCGCCGTGATGTAGTCGCGCCGCGCCACCGCGATGCGGTTCTCGGTGCCCTCCAGCTGGGATTGCAGGGCGAGGAAGTTCTGGTTCGACTTGAGGTCGGGATACCGCTCCACCGTCACCAAGAGGCGTCCGAGCGCGCCCGAGAGCTGGTTCTGGGCGTCCTGGTACTCCTTGAACTTCTGCGGATCGCTGACCGTGGAGGCGTCGACCTTCACGCTGGACGCCTTGGCGCGCGCCTCGGTGACGCCGATCAGCACGTCCTTCTCCTGCTGCGCGTAGCCCTTCACGGTCTCGACGAGGTTGGGGATCAGGTCGGCCCGGCGCTGGTACTGGTTCTGCACCTCGCTCCACGCGGATTTGGCCTGCTCCTGCAGCGTCGGCACCCGGTTCACCGCCCCGCAGCCGGAGAGACCCGCGGCCACCAGGATCACCGAGAGCACGCCGAGGAGGCGCGCCGCGGGCGATGTCCGGCGCACCGCGCCGGCCGTCAGCGTCGTTCCCATATCGTCCCCCATCTGCCGGCCGAGACTCGGCCGCTTGATCACGAGCCCGAGAGATAAGGGCCGGAACCGCCAAGGTAAGGCCCTCGCCCGACGGGTCTTGAAGGTTTGTGGCGCGGCCCGCTAAGGGCGTCGGCAACGGACCGGGCCGGCGCACGTTCGGACCCTCGAGCCGATGGTCCGGCCGAGGACCGATCGGCGCGGCGCCGCGGAGGCCGGGAATGGATGCAGCACTCGCCGACGATGTCAGGGCCGCCAGCGCCGACGCGCGGCGCCACGCTCGGGCGTACCGGGCGCCGTCCGGCAAGGACGCGCTGCCCTGGTCGGTCATCGCGACGTTCGACGCCCGGGTCCGGGGCCACCTCGCCCGCGATCCGCGGATCGAGGACGAGCGCGACCGCGTCCTGATCGCCGCCGTGAAGCTCGCCGAGACGCCGGTCGAGGAGGGGGACGAGAGCGTCGCCGCGGCGCGCGCCCACCTCGTCGACGCGATCGACTACCTGGAGCAGGCTGTGCTGCGCTTCGGCCTCGTCAACCGGGAGGGGGCCAAGGCCGGTCTCGGCACCTACGGCCAGCCGGTCGGATCCCGCGACTGACGGCGCGCCCGGACCGAGCCGCCGGATGTCCGCCGACCTGCCCGCGGCCGCGACCCTGAGCCGCCTCGACCTGAAGACGCTCCGGCTGTTCGCGGCCATCTGCGCGGAGGGGACCCTGAACGGCGCGGCCCGCCGGGCGGCGATCGCGCCCTCGGCGGTGAGCAAGCGCCTCGCCGAGCTGGAGCACGCGCTGGGCTGCACCCTGCTCACCCGCGAGCCGCGCGGCATGCGGCTCACCCCGGCGGGCGAGACCCTGCTGCACCACACCCGGCGGATGCTGGCGAGCGCCGAGCAGATCGCTCTGGAACTCGCCGAGCACGCCCGGGGCGTGCGCGGCTTCGTGCGGGTGCTCGCCAACCTCTCGGCCATCGTGGAGTTCCTGCCCGAGGACCTGCAGGCGTTCCTGGCGGCGCAGGACGGGATCCGGGTCGACCTGGAGGAGCGGCCGAGCGGCGGCGTCGTCGCCGGCGTCGAGGAGGGCTTCGCCGATCTCGGCCTCTGCGCGGACAACACCGACACCCGCAGCCTCACCGCCTACCCGTACCGGAGCGACCGCCTCGTCCTGGTGATGCCGGCCGGGCATCCCCTGAGCGGCCGCGGCGCCGTCGCGCTGGCCGACACACTCGACTACGACCATGTCGGGCTGCACGCGGAGAGCTCGATCTACGCCGCCCTGCGCGACGAGGCCCGGCGCCTCGGCCGGCCCCTGCGGCTGCGCATGCACGTCCCGAGCTTCGACGCGATCTGCCGCATGGCGCAGGTCGGGCTCGGCCTCGGGACCGTGCCGGAGCGCGTCTACGCCCTGCTCGGCCCGCCGATGCGGCTCGCCGCGGTGCCGCTCACCGATCCCTGGGCCGTGCGCACGCTGCGCCTCGTGGTCCGCCCGGGCGCCCTGTCGCCGGCGGCCGCCCTCCTGCTGGAGCATCTCCGGGCCGCCGGTCGCTGAGCGTGCGTTCTCCTGCGGCGAACGCACGGTGGTGCATGGCGTTTGGACTTGGCTACCGGAAGAGCCCTATCTCCGGGGCAACAAACGATGGAGGAAAGCCGTGTCCGGTCCGCTCAGCGGTATCCGCGTTCTCGAGCTCGGTCAGCTGATCGCCGCGCCCTTCGCGACGCGGCTGATGGCCGAGTTCGGCGCCGAGGTCATCAAGGTCGAGCCCCCGGGTGAGGGCGATCCCCTCCGGAAGTGGCGCAAGATGCACGAGGGCACCTCGCTCTGGTGGTACCTGCAGTCACGCAACAAGAAGTCGATCGCCGTCAATCTGAAGTCGCCCGAGGGGCTCGACATCGTCAAGCAGCTCGCCCGGAGCGCCGACGTGGTGGTCGAGAACTTCCGGCCCGGCGGCCTGGAGAAGCTCGGCCTCGGCTGGGACGTGCTCTCCGCCCTCAACCCGAAGCTCGTGATGGTCCGGATCTCCGGCTACGGCCAGACCGGCCCCTACCGCGACCGGCCCGGCTTCGGCGCCATCGGCGAGTCGATGGGCGGCATCCGCTTCACCACCGGCAGCCCGGAGGCCCCGCCGGCCCGGGTCGGCGTCAGCATCGGCGACACCCTGGCCTCGCTCCACGGCGTCATCGGCGCGCTGATGGCCCTGCTGCGGGTCAAGACCGGGCAGGGCGCGGGCCAGGTCATCGACGTCTCGCTCGTCGAGAGCGTGTTCAACGTCATGGAGAGCCTCGTCCCCGAGTACGACCTGCTCGGCGAGGTCCGCACCCGCACCGGCGGCGCCCTGCCGGGCATCACCCCGTCGAACACCTACCCGACGCGGGACGGCGGCTACGTGGTCATCGCCGGCAACAGCGACCCCATCTTCCGCCGCCTGATGACGGCGATCGGCCGGCCCGACCTCGCGGACGACCCGGCGCTGCGCAACAACGAGGGTCGCTCCAGGCAATCCGCCATGCTGGACGGCACCATCGCCGACTGGTCGAAGACGCAGACGGTCGAGGAGGCGCTCGCCGCCCTCGACGCCGCCGACGTGCCAGCCGGCCGCATCTACTCGGTGGCCGACATCGTGGCCGACCCGCATTATCAGGCGCGCGACATGATCCTGCAGGCGGAGCTGCCCGGCGGGACCGCGGTGAAGATGCCCGGCATCGTGCCGAAGCTCTCCGACACGCCCGGCGAGGTCCGCTGGCAGGGGCCGGCCCTCGGCGCCCACACCGATTCCGTGCTCGCCGAGCTCGGTCTCGACCCGGCGCGCATCGCCGCGCTGCGCGAGAAGGGAGCCGTGGCATGAGCGGCGACGCCCTGATCGTCCAGGAGGTCGCGACCCGCGACGGCTTCCAGATCGAGCCGGTCTTCGTGCCGACGGCGGAGAAGATCCGCCTGATCGACGCCCTGGCGGCGGCCGGCTTCAGCCGGATCGAGGTCTCGTCCTTCGTCTCGCCGAAGGCGGTGCCGGCGCTCGCCGACGCGGCCGAGGTCTTCTCCGGGATCCGGCGCCGGCCCGGGACCGTCTACGTCGCCCTGGTGCCGAACCCGAAGGGCGCCGAGCGGGCGCTCGCCGCCAGGGTCGACGAGATCAACCTCGTCGCCTCGGTGAGCGAGACCCACAACCGCGCCAATATGGGCATGAGCCCGGCCGACTCGATCGCCGGCTTCGCGCGGATCATGGATTCGGTGCGCGGCGCCCCGCTCAGCACCAACGCCACGGTGGCGACCGCCTTCGGCTGCCCGTTCGAGGGCGACCAGCCGGCCGACAGGGTCGTCGCGCAGGTGGAGCGCTACCTGTCGCTGGGCGTCGACGGGGTGACGTTGGCCGACACGACCGGCATGGCCAATCCCCGGCAGGTGAGCCGCCTCGTCGCACGGGTCCTACCCCTGGTCGGTCCCGGGCGCCTGACGCTTCACTTCCACAACACACGCGGCCTCGGCCTCGCCAACGTGCTGGCGGCCTACGACGCGGGCGCCCGGCGCTTCGATGCGGCGCTCGGCGGCCTGGGCGGCTGCCCGTTCGCGCCCGGCGCCACCGGCAACATCTGCACCGAGGATCTCGTCAGCATGGCCCACGAGATGGGCCTGCCGACGGGCCTCGACCTCCCGGCGCTGATCGGCCTGTCGCGGGACCTGCCGCGCCTCGTCGGCCACGACGTGCCCGGCCAGGTCGCCAAGGCCGGACGGCCCTGCGACCTGCATCCGGCCCCCGCCCGGGCGGCCTGAGACTCTGTCAGCTCCTGCATCCTTGAGCCTGCGCGTCACGACGGAGATCCCGCTCGCGCCCTCATCCTGAGGGGACGGAGCGCAGCGGAGGCCTCGAAGGAGGCCTCCAGGGATCGCACGTCCGGCTGGAGGCCTCCTTCGAGGCAGCTTCGCCGCACCTCAGGATGAGGGCGCGGGTTGGAGAGGCCCGGTCGCACAGGCTCTGAGTTCACGCGGACAAGCCGCCCGCCCGAAGGCGGCACCGCCCACGACACGTCCCTCAAGAACACACCACGGAGGAAACCATGACCGCAGCCCTGTCCGGGTCGCCGGCCGCCGCCGAGGCCGGCGCGGTGACGGAGACCGGCGTCGTCCGCAAGGTCGCGTGGCGGCTCATGCCGCTGATCATGATCTGCTACATGTTCGCGTTCTTCGACCGCATCAACATCAGCTTCGCCAAGTTCCAGCTCCAGAGCGACCTCGGCTTCAGCAACGTCGCCTACGGGCTCGGCGCGAGCATGTTCGTCGTCGGTTACGTGATCTTCGAGGTGCCCTCGAACCTGTTCCTCTACCGGGTCGGGGCGCGGCGCTGGATCGCCCGGATCATGATCTCCTGGGGCATCGCCACCGCGCTGATGATCTTCATCCGCAGCGAGTGGCACTTCTACGCCCTGCGCTTCCTGATCGGCGCCATGGAGGCGGGCTTCGCGCCGGGTATCCTCTATTACCTGACCATCTGGTTCCCGGCCTCGCATCGCGGCCGCATCACCTCGTTCATGTTCGTGGCCTCGGCCTTCTCGGGGATCTTCGGGGCGCCGGTGGCGGGCCTGATCCTCGGCGGCCTCAACGGCGTCGGCGGCCTCGCCGGCTGGCAATGGCTGTTCCTGGCCGGCGGCCTGCCCTGCCTCGTGCTCGGAATGCTCGTGCTGACGCGCCTCGACGACCGGATCGCCGATGCCCGCTGGCTGTCCGAGCCCGAGAAGGCGCTCCTGTCGAGCCGGATCGCACACCACAACCGGGACATCGGCGACCACTCGCTGATCGGGGCGATCAAGCAGCCCGGCTTCCTGATGATCGCGCTGATCTACTTCCTGCTCCAGATCGGCTCGTACGGCCTGAACTTCTGGGGGCCGGACCTGATCAAGACCGCGAGCGGCGGGCAGGCGGCCTCGGTGGGCTTCCTGACGGCGATCCCCTACATCTGCGGGGCGATCAGCATGGTGGTGATCGGGCGCCTGTCCGACGCCTCGGGCGAGCGGCCGAAATTCGTCGCCGGCCTCGCCATCGCGGCCGCGCTCGGCTTCTTCGGCGCCGGCCTGTTCGACAAGCACATCGTGCCGCTGATGTTCGCCCTGGCACTGTTGGGGGCCGGCATCGTCGCCTCGATCCCGACCTTCTGGACCCTGCCGGCCAAGCTCGTCACCGGCGTCGGCGCGGCGGGCGGGATCGCGCTGATCAACACGCTCGGGCAGTTCGGCGGCATCGTCAGCCCGGTGATGGTCGGCTGGGTGAAGGATCTCACCGGCTCGACGACGCCCGCGCTCTACGGGATCGGCGTGCTCTGCCTCGTCGCCGCCGGGCTCGCGCTCTTCGCCATGCCGGCGAGCCTGCGCCGGAGCGACCGCGCGGCGTGAGACGGCCCGCCGCCCCGGTGCGGCCGAGGTGGCGGATCACGGGGTGCCGGCGCGGGCCGCGTGCCGGTGGTCGCGGGGTGTCGGACCACACCCGTAGGCCGCGACGCCGATCGGCAGGTGGGCGCAGGCCGGATCGGGCAGGCGCGCGGCGGCCGCCGACAGCCGGTCGCGGACCACCTCGCTGAGAAGGTCGCGCCGGGCTCGCCGAAGCCGGCTCTGCGCCGACGGTCAGGGCGGTGTCGAGGCGGCCCGGCCGAGCACGCGCTCCGGGCGGTCGCGCCGCGCGTCCGGGAGCCAGCGCCGGTCGGTCTCCGCCGTCGCCACCGGCGGCTGCCGGTCCACGACGACGCGGTCGCCGGCCTGAACCACCGCCCCACGGCCGCTCCGCTGCATGATCGACCGGTCGGCGGGCTTCAGGACCACGAACAGCGCGTCGGGACCGTTCGGCCGCCGGAGAGTTCGGTGCGTCGCGGCCGTTCGCACGGCGCCGCGCGGGTCACGACGAGGCGGCCGATCTGCGCGCATCCCAGCTTGGCCGCGATGGGGCGGTCGTGGAGCTTCTGAAGATCCTCTGTCACGAGATGCTCGGACACGATCTCCCGCCAGCGTCGGAAGCTTCCCCGCAGCCCCAGACCGGCGGTCGTGAAGAGGGTCTGCATGGATGGACGCCCGCGGCACCGGAGTGTGAGGGAAGCCTCGGCCGACCGCGCCACCGCGAAGGCGCCGATGGACTTCGCCGGGATCGTCCGGGGTCGCTTGGGCCGAGGCGTCGGCCGGCGGGAAATCCGCTTTCGAAGCCGTCCTCAGCGGCCGAAAACAGTGAATGTCCCAGTAACCATTCCGGGAATCCCGGAGGCTGCGCGGTGGAGCAAAAAACCTCGCGCCGTCGGACAAACGCCGCGCCGCTCATATTGTATATTATCTGCATCCTCAAGAAACGGAGTGCTTTCAACTTGAGGTGGTCTCATCCCGGAGCCGGACCGGCGCTCCGCATCGGCCGCACGCGATCGGATCAGACCGATCACCGATCGGCACGGCGCGTGTGACGGAACAGCTCTTCAACAGCGATGTCTCAGATGAACAACCTTATCGATCACCGCTCGACGTTCATGATGGAGAAGGTCGGCGCGATCGTCGCGGCCTACGTCTCGCGCAACGCGATCGAGGTCGCGGCGCTGCCGGCCCTGATCGACCAGGTGCACGCGGCGATCGCGGTGCTGCGCTGCGCGCCGTCAGAGTTCGGCGGGTCCGGGCTCAGCCAGTCGCAGGTCGATGCCTCGATCCAGGAGACGGGCCTGATCAGCTTCATCGACGGCCGGTCCTACCAGACGCTGAAGCGGCACCTCACCGCGCACGGCCTCACCCCCGAGCGGTATCGGGCGAAGTACGGCCTCCCGGCCGACTACCCGATGGTGGCCCCGGGCTACGCCGCGCGGCGCTCGGAGATCGCCCGGGCGATCCAGCTCGGCCACAAGGCGGCCTGAGCGATGGCGCCCGACGCTTCCGCGGATCCGGCACGGACCCGCACGCCGACCCCGGAGGCGGCGCGCGCGAGCGACGCCCTGAACCGTATCGCCGGCATCCTCGACGTGCCGGTGGCGAGCTTCTACCCGGATACCGACCAGCCCGACGCGGCCATGACCCAGGCGGCCGACCTCGTCTCGGCCTTCGTGGCGATCGACAGTCCGGCGGCGCGCCGGACCTGCCTGGCCTTCGTGCGGGCGATGGCGAGTTCCTGAAGCGCCGGGGCGCGCTGCGGAAGGCCGGAGACCGGGTCGCTTCGTCGGGGGGCGGAGCGCGGTCTCCGGCCCGTCCGGCCGGACCCGCGTCAGAACAGGTGGCGCAGGAGGTAGAACAGAGCGGCCGCGAGGGTGATCGCCGCCGGCAGGGTCAGGATCCAGGCGAGCGCCATGTTGCGCACCGTGGACATCTGGAGGCCCGAGCCGTTGGCCGCCATCGTCCCGGCGACGCCGGATGACAGGATGTGGGTGGTCGAGACCGGCAGGCCGTAGAGCTCGGCCAGCCCGATCGTGCCGGCGGCGACGATCTCGGCCGAGGCGCCCTGCGCGTAGGTCAGGTGGGTCTTGCCGATCTTCTCGCCCACCGTGACGACGATGCGCTTCCATCCGACCATGGTGCCGAGACCCAGGGCCAGGGCGACGCAGACCTTGACCCAGCCCGGGATGTAGCGCGTGCCGTCGTTGAGCAGGCCCGCGTAGCGCTTCAGGTCGGCCTTGTCGGCCTCCGAGAAGTCGGCTCCGGCGCCCGGCAGGAGGACGCGCACCGCGTCGGCGGCGAGGTACATGTCGCTGCGCAGGTTCTGGGTCTGGGCGGCCGGCACCGTGCGGATCGCCCCGTAATTCTTCACGCTGGCGGCGATGTCGTTCGAGAGCGCCGCCAGCGCCGCGTAGACGGGCGGCGTGTTCAGCGCCTTGGTCTTGAGCGCCTCCGTCACGGTCCGGCGCGCGGCCGCGGCGTCCGGCACCGCGGCGCCGGGGGCACGGGCGGCGAACACCGCGCTCGCCGCCGTCGAGGCCTGCACGAAGGCGGGCGTCGTGTCGTCCGCCATGGTGCGGTTGAGCGCGTAGGCGGTGGGGGCGGCGCCGATCAGGATCAGCATGATCAGGCCCATGCCCTTCTGCCCGTCATTGCCGCCGTGGAAGAACGACACCAGCGTGCAGGTGAGGATCAGCAGGCCGCGGATCCACGGGGGCGGGGGCGCCTCGCCCTTGGGCGCCTCGTACAGGTCCTTCCGGCGCACCGTGACCTTCAGGGCGAGCAGCAGCAGCGCCGCGAGCACGAAGCCGCAGACCGGCGAGAACAGCAGTGCCTTGAAGACGTTGAGCGCCTGGGTCCAGTCGACGCCCGCGGTGCCGTCGCCGCCGTTCATCAGCTGGTTGGCGAGGCCGACGCCGAGCACCGAGCCGATCAGCGCGTGGGACGACGAGTTCGGCAGCCCGAAGGCCCAGGTCCCGAGGTTCCAGATGATGGCCGCCAGCAGCAGCGCGAAGATCATCGCGTAGCCCGCGTGCGAGCCCACGTTGAGGATCAGCTCGACCGGCAGCAGCGTCACGATGGCGTAGGCCACCGCGCCCGACGACAGCATCACGCCGAGGAAGTTGAAGAAGCCCGACCAGATCACCGCGACGAGCGGCGGCATCGAGTGCGTGTAGATCACCGTGGCGACCGCGTTGGCGGTGTCGTGGAAGCCGTTCACGAACTCGAAGGCGAGGGCGATCAGCAGGGCGAGGCCGAGCAGCGCGAAGGCGCCGTAGGCCAGGGGCGCCTCCCCGACCGCGTTCATGTCCGCGACGAGGCTCACCACCGCGTAGCCGAGGCCCGCCACGAGGACGAGCAGGAACGCCACCACCCCGCCGAGATGCATCCCGTGGTCGAGGCGCGGACCGCCCGCCTTCCGGTCTCCCACCGCCCCCGACGGCATCACGGCGGTATCGGACATGAACCCTCGCGCGGAATCTTTCGTGGTGAGCGGGGATTAAAACCGCGCGGTGACGGTTGGGTGACGGCCCGCGACGCCGCGCGTCGGCGAGCGTGTCCGAGAACGTGTCCGAGAGCGTCGGGCGGCGCTGTCACACGCCTGACGCGGTCCGGCCGCTAGCGGACCGGACCGCTCGCCCGATCGCACGAGGGATCCGCATGATTGACGCCACGGTGCCGGCCCTGTCCCTCGGCGCGCTCCTGGCCGTCGTCCAGATCGGTAGCATCGCCGTCGCGGCCCGGCGCCTCGGCCGGGACCACGGCCCGTCGCGGTTCCCGGACGGCGCGCCCGTCTCCCTGGTCCGCCCCCTGCGCGGGGTCGAGGCCTACAGCGAGGAGATGCTCCTCCGCAGCTTCCGTCTCGACTACCCGTCCTACGAGCTGATCTTCTGCGTGGCCGACCCGGCCGACCCGATCGTCCCGATGGTGGAGCGCCTGATCGAGGCCCACCCGCACGTGCCCGCCCGCCTGATCCTCGGCGACGAGCGCGTCAGCGCGAACCCGAAGCTCAACAACTGCCTGCGCGGCTGGCGCGCCGCCGCCCACGACTGGGTGGTGCTCGCCGATTCCAACGTCGCCATGCCGCCGGACTACCTCCAGCGGCTGCAGGCGGCGTGGCGCGCCGATACCGGCCTCGTCTGCTCCACCCCGGCCGGCGCCCGCCCGGGCAGCTTCATGGCGGAGGTGGAGTGCGCCTTCCTGAACACCCTGCAGGCGCGCTGGCAATACGCCGCCGAGGCCTTCGGGCTGGGCTTCGCGCAGGGCAAGAGCATGCTCTGGCACAAGCCCTTCCTGGAGGCGCAGGGCGGCCTCCAGGCGCTCGCGGCCGAGATCGCCGAGGACGCGGCCGCCACCAAGCTCGTGCGCGCCGCCGGCAAGCGGGTCCACCTCGTGGCGAGCCCGTTCGAGCAGCCGCTCGGCCCGCGCGGCTTCCGGGAGGTCTGGTCGCGGCAGCTGCGCTGGGCGCGCCTGCGCCGCGTGACCTTCCCGCTGTTCTTCGCCCCCGAGATCGGCAGCGGCGTCCTGCTGCCGGCGCTCCTCGTCGCCCTCTGGGCCGGAAGCCTCGCGGGCCTCGCGGGCGCTGCCGGCCTCGCCGCCCTGTGCTATGCCGCCGAGCACCGGCTCGCGGCCCGCGCGGGCTGGCACCGCTCGCCCCGAACGCTGGCGGCCTTCCTGGCGCGCGACGCCCTGATCCCGGCGATCTGGGTCGGCGCCTGGATGCGGAGCGCCATTGTGTGGCGGGGCAATGCCATGGACGTGCGCCCCCGGCGGGCCGCCGACGCGCGCACCTACGCGCCGACGGCCTGACCGCCCGGCGATCGGAGACCCTACGTGTCGCGCCGCTACGCCCTCTACTGGCTGCCCGCCCCGGATTCGCGCCTCGAAGCCTTCGGCCGGGCGATCCTCGGCACCGACAACGTCACCGGGCTGCCGGTGCCGCACCCGGAGGGGCTCGGTGATCTCGCTGCGGTCACGGCGGGCGCGCGGGTCTACGGGTTCCACGCCACCCTCAAGGCGCCGCTGCGCCTCGCCCCGGGCACCGGGGAGGCCGACCTCGTGGCCGCCGCCCGCGCCCTCGCGGCCGCGCACCCGCCGGTTGCGGCGGGGCCGCTCCGGGTCGCCGCCCTCGGGCCGTTCCTCGCCCTGGTGCCGGAGACACCCCCGCCGGAACTCGGGCTCCTCGCCGCCGAGTGCGTCGCCGCCCTCGACCCGTTCCGGGCGCCGCTCACGGAGGCCGAGCGCGCCAAGCGCCGGCCGGAGCGCCTCGACCCGCGCGGCCGCGCGCTCCTCGACCGCTGGGGCTATCCCTACGTGTTCGAGGCCTTCCGCTTCCACATGACCCTGACCGACGCCCTGCCGGAGGCGGAGCGCGACCTCTGGCACCGGCGCCTGTCCGAGGCCTACGCCGCCGCGGGACCGGAGCCCCTGCGGATCGACGCCGTCAGCCTCCTGACCCAGGACGGGTCGGGGCCGTTCCGGCTCCTGGCGCGCCTGCCCTTCGGAGAGGCCCGTGGTTGACCGCCCCCTCGGCCTCGAACCCGCGCTCGATCCGAGCGCCCGGGTCGTCGACAGCCGCCTCGGCCGCTACACCGAGGTCGGCGCCCGCACCCGCCTCACCGAGACGACCCTCGACGACTATTCCTACATCGGTGAGGACGGCGAGGTGATCTACACCGCGATCGGCAAGTTCTGCTCGATCGCCGCCAGCGTGCGGATCAATCCCGGCAACCACCCGATGGAGCGGGCGTCGCAGGCGCACTTCACCTACCGGGCGCGCGCCTACTGGCCGGAGGAATCGGACGAGCCCGCCTTCTTCGACCGGCGCCGGGCGAGCCCGGTGGCGATCGGCCACGATGTCTGGATCGGCCACGGCGCGGTCGTCCTGCCCGGGCGCACGATCGGCACCGGCGCGGTGGTGGGGGCGGGCGCCATAGTCACCCGCGACGTCGAGCCCTACACGATCGTCGTCGGCAATCCCGCCCGGCCGGTCCGGCGCCGCTTCCCCGAGGTGGTCGCGGACCGTCTGACCCGCTTGGCGTGGTGGGACTGGGACCACGAGCGCCTGCGCCGGGCGCTGCCGGATTTCCGCGGGCTGCCCGTCGAAGCATTCCTGGAACGCCACGAAGATTAAGTCGGCTATCGAAAAGCCGAGATGCTGCGCCGGCAAATATAATCGTTCCGAATACGTCATCCAATCGTCGTCAAACCGGCGTCTACGTGCGGCCGTTCCCCGGCGGATGGTGGCATGCTGGTTATCGAGGATCTCACGCGCCAGTACGGCGACCGACGCGCCGTCGACGGCGTGTCGCTCCGGATCGAGCCCGGCAGCTTCGTCGGGGTGATCGGCCGGTCCGGTGCCGGCAAGTCCACGCTGCTGCGGCTCATCAACCGGCTGGCGGATCCGAGTTCGGGGCGCATCCTCCACGAGGGCCGCGAGGTCACCACCCTGCGCGGCCGCCCGCTGCGCGAGTGGCGCACCCGCTGCGCCATGATCTTCCAGCAATTCAACCTCGTCGGCCGGCTCGACGTCATGACCAACGTGCTGATGGGGCGCCTCAGCCACGTGCCGACCCACCGCGCCCTGCTCCGGCAATGGTCCGCCGAGGACCGCGCCATGGCCCTCGCCGCCCTGGAGAGCTTCGACATGGGCGAGTTCGCCGGCCAGCGGGCCGACGGCCTGTCGGGCGGCCAGCAGCAGCGCGTCGCCATCGCCCGCGCCCTCGTGCAGGAACCCGAGATCCTGCTCGCCGACGAGCCGGTCGCCTCGCTCGACCCGCGCAACACGCGGCTCGTGATGGACGCGCTCGCCGACGTGAACCGGCGCTACGGCATCACGGTGCTGTGCAACCTGCACTCCCTCGACCTCGCCCGCGCCTACTGCGACCGCCTCGTCGGCCTCGCGGCCGGGCGGGTCGTGTTCGAGGGCGGCCCCTTCGACCTCACCGAGGACGTGGCGCGCCGGCTCTACGGCCTGGAGGCCGGCGAGGTGCTGGACGATTCCGCGCAGCGCGAGGCGGAGCAGCGGGCCGCGATGCCGGGCCGGCCCGGTCTCGTGCCGGTCCGCCCGGTCCGCGAGGCCGCCCTCGGCGCCTGATCCGGGCCCCGGGCCCCAACAAGCACCGCCAGAGCGCACCGCCAAAGTGCACCGTCTTGGAAACGCCCGACCGGCCTCCGGCCGGCCGAACCTCGCCGACGCCACGAAGGACGACCCGATGATCACCCGACGCACCCTCGCCGCCGCCGCGGCCCTCGCCCTCCTCGGCCTGCCGGCCGCCGCCCAGGACTGGAAGGCCCAGTATCCGGAGCTGACGCTGGGCGTGATCCCGGCCGAGAACGCCTCGGGCACCGCCGACCGCTGGGCGCCACTCACCGCCTACCTGACCAAGACCCTCGGCGTGCCGGTGAAGCTGCGGGTGGCGAGCGACTACGCCGCGGTGATCGAGGGCCAGCGCGCAGGCAATATCCAGATCGCGTGGTACGGGCCGGCATCCTTCGCCCGGGCCGTGATGACCGGCGTCAAGATCGAGCCGATCGTCAACCAGAAGCACGAGACCGGCGCCTCGGGCTACTATTCGGTGGTCTACGTGCTGGCCTCCAGCCCCTACAAGACCGTCGAGGATCTCAAGGGCAAGAACCTCGCGCTGGTCGATCCGAACTCTACCTCCGGCAACCAGGCGCCGCGCTTCTTCCTGAAGCGGGCCGGCTACGACGTCGAGAAGTTCTTCGGCAAGACCTTCTACGCGGGCAGCCACGAGAACGCCGTCCTGGCGCTCACCCAGGGCACGGCCGACGCCGCCGCCAACCTGTGGAACTCCGAGACCGACACGATGGTCACCCGCATGGCCGCCAAGGGCATGCTCAAGAAGCCCGACGGCACGCCGATGCAGCAGTCGGACTTCCGGGTCGTGTTCAAGTCCGACTTCCTGCCGGAGGGGCCCTTCGCCGTGCTGGCGAGCCTGCCGGACGACCTGAAGGCCAAGATCCGCGACGCCTTCGTGGCCTTGCCGAAGGCCGACAAGGCCGCCTTCGACCGGCTCTCCGACGGCAAGGACCAGGATCTCACGCCGGTGACCCTCAAGGATTACCAGCCGATCATCGACATGCTGCGGTTCAACGACGAGCAGCGCCGGAAGTCCTGATCCGGAGCCGCCCGCCTTGCGCGGTCTGACACCCCTGTCGCCGGAGCGGGCAGCCGCCCTCTCCGGCCTCTACGCGGCGGCGACCGGCGAGGCCCGCCGCCGCACGCTGGCGGGCTTCGCCCTGGTGGCGGCGCTCGCCGTGGTCGCCGGCCTGATCGCCGAGGTGCGGCCGCTGGTCTTCGCCGAGAACATCGGCAAGTTCACCGCCTACATCCAGCAGATCCTGCCGCCGATCAGCCTCGAGCACCCGCTGGAGGACGTCCGCGCCTGGTACTGGGGCCTGCCCAAATGGCTGGGCCTGCTGGGCGAGACCCTGCTCATGGCCTATCTCGGGACGCTGCTCGGGGGGCTGACGGGCTTCGCCCTCAGCTTCGTGGCCGCCGCCAACCTCGTGCGGTCGCGCGTGCTGCGCGTCGGCGCCAAGCGGCTCCTGGAACTGTGCCGCACCGTCCCCGAGGTCGTGTTCGCGCTGATCTTCGTCATCGCCTTCGGCCTCGGCCCGATGGTGGGCGTGCTCGCCATCGCGATCCACACCACGGGCGCGCTGGGCAAGCTGTTCTCCGAGGTGGTCGAGAACATCGACATGCGGCCCGTCGAGGGCCTGTCGGCCTCGGGCGCGACCTGGGTCCAGACGGTGCGCTTCGCGGTCCTGCCGCAGGTGCTGTCGAACTTCGCCTCCTACGCGCTGCTGCGCTTCGAGATCAACGTGCGCGGCGCCGGGGTGATGGGCTTCGTCGGCGCCGGCGGCATCGGCCAGGAATTCCTCGTGGCGATCCGCAATTTCTACTACGCGGACGTGAGCGCGATCCTCGTGCTGATCATCCTGACCGTCTTCTGCATCGACCTCGTCACCGAGCGGGTCCGCCACCGCCTGATCGGCGCGGAGCACGCCCGATGAGCGCGCGTCCCGAGACCCTGCGGGCGGCGGCCCGGGCCGACCTCGGCCGCCTGCGCGCGCGCTACCCCGCGCAGTTCCGCACCGACTGGCCGGGGCGGGCGCGGCTCGCCGCCCTGCTCGTCGTCCTGGTGGGGCTCGCGGCGCTCGGCTACTGGCGCCTCGACTTCTCGGTGGCGCGGATCCTCCACGGGCTCGGGCGGCTCGGCACCTTCGCGGTGCTGATGCTGCCGCCATCGCCGGAGGGCCAGTTCTGGACCTTCCTGCACGCGCTGGGCGAGACCCTCGGCATCGCCTTCCTGGGCACGCTGACGGCGGCGATCCTCGCCTTCCCGGTGGCGTTCCTGGCGGCGCGGAACGTCGTGCCCAACCCGTTCGCGCGGTTCGCGGTCCGCCGCGGCCTCGACGTGATGCGCTCGGTCGACGTGCTGATCTGGGCGCTGATCTGGATCAACGTCGTCGGCCTGGGCCCGTTCGCCGGGGCGCTCGCGATCGCGTGCTCGGATTTCGGCGCGCTCGGCAAGCTGTTCTCGGAGGCGATCGAGACCTGCGACAAGCGGGCCGGCGAGGGCGTCGTCGCTTCGGGCGGCTCGGCGCTCCACCGCATCCGCTTCGGGCTGATCCCGGGGGTGCTGCCGGTGCTGGCGAGCCAGGTCCTCTACTTCTTCGAGTCGAACACCCGCTCGGCGACGATCATCGGCATCGTCGGCGCGGGCGGCATCGGCCAGTACCTCACCGAGCTGATCCGCGTGCTGGAGCTGCAGCAGGTCGCCTTCCTGGTGCTGATGATCCTCGTGACCGTGGCGGCGATCGACTGGGTCTCGACCCGCCTGCGCCGGGCGATCATCGGGCCGGCGGCGCGCTGAGGGAGGCCTCGGCTTCCCGGCATCACGCGCGGAGCGCAATGACCCAGGGTCGCGCTGCCCCGGGTCGCTTCGCTCCGCTCGCGAGGACGGAGTGCCGAGGCCGTCGCGCGGACATCGCGCGGAGGTCGCGCGGAGGTCGCGCGGACATCGCATCACCCGCCGATCACCAGCTCCACGCGGTCGGCGGCGAACAGGGTGCGGTTCGCCTGGATCGGCACGCCGGCGGGATCGATGTTGACGCTCGACACCACCAGCACGACCCGCCCCGGCGCGATGTCGAGGCGCTGCGCCTCCGCGGGATCCGCGGGGCGGGCCCGGATCCGCGTCGAGAGCCGGGTGTAGTCGTGGACGCCGCAGGTCGCGAAGGCCCGGGTGATCGAGCCGCGCGCCGCGTAGGCCTCGGCGAAACCCGCGAAGCGCGGCAGCGGCAGCCAGGTCAGCGCCGTCGAGAGCGGGGCGCCGTCCGCCCGGTGGACCGTCAGCAGCTCCAGGATCGGCGCGCCGGGAGCGAGGGCCAGGGACGCCGCCTGCTCGGTCCCGGCCGGGACCGTGGTCGCGGCGACGAGGTCGCCCCAGGCCTCGCGCCCGGCCCCGGCGACGATCTCGGAGAAGCGCGTGCGCGGCCCGATCGGGTAGGCGAGCGGCGCCTCCTCCACGAAGGTGCCCCGGCCCTGGCTGGCGCGCACGAGCCCGCCCTCGGCCAGCGCCGCGAGGGCGCGCCGCACCGTGTGCCGGTTCACCGCGAACCGCGTCGCCAGGGCGGCCTCGGCGGGGAGCTGCTGTCCCGGCGCGTAGCGTCCCGCCGCGATCTCGGCCGTCAGCGCGTCGGCGATCTGCCGCCACGCCGTCAGCCCCTCGCCCCGGACGAGGCCGGCCGCCTGCTCCTGCGCATCCATCCTGTCATCCAAACTTCATTTGTGCGGCGCACGCCAGTTGTCTATACACCTAGACAACCGAGGGACGAAGGGATTCGCGATGACGACGACCCCGAGACATCCGGGATCCGAGGGCGAGACCGCGGCGCGCCAGGCGGTCATGGCCCTCTGTGCCGAGGCGAGCCGCGCGGATCTGGAGGCGGCCCTCGAAGCGGCCGTGTCGGGCCTCGAAGCGCCCGCGGCCGCGGACCTGCGTCCGCCCGAGACCGGTCTCGTGATGGCGTCGGGCCGGATCAGCGGCGACGGTCGCCCGTTCAATCTCGGCGAGGTCAGCGTGACGCGGGCCGCCATCCGCCTCGCGGACGGTCCGGCGGGCTTCGCCTACCATCTCGGCCGCGACCGCGCGAAGGCGCGGCTCGCCGCGATCCTCGACGCCCTCTGGCAGGATCCGGTCCGGCGCGCCCGGGTCGAGGCCGCCCTGGAGCCCGCCGCCCGGCGGCTCGCGGCCTCCCGGGATCGGGCCGCCCGGCGCACGGCCGCCACCCGGGTCGACTTCCTGACCCTCGCCCGCGGAGAGGATTGAGCATGCTCGCCCCCGGCTTCGCCGACCCGGTCCACGACGCGCAGGACACGTTCCGCGCCGTGATGGACGCCCTCGCCCGCCCCGGACGCGTCCGGCTCCTCGCGCCGGGCCTCGCGCCGCCCGCGCCCCTGACGCCGGAACTGGCCGCCGTCGCGCTGACGCTCACCGATGCCGACACGCCGGTCTGGCTCGATCCGGCCCTCGCCGCGGCGCCGGAGGTCGCGGAATACCTGCGCTTCCACACCGGCGCGCCGCTCACCGGCGACCCGGCCGCGGCGGCCTTCGCGCTGGTCAGCGACCCGGCGCGCTGCCCGCCGCTGGCGGAGTTCGCCGCCGGGACGCCGGCCTATCCCGACACCGCCACGACGCTGGTGCTCGCCCTCGACGCGCTCGCGGAGGGGGAGGGGCTGCGCCTGTCCGGCCCCGGCATCCGGGGCACCGCCGGGATCGCGCCGGCGCCCCTGCCGGACGGCTTCGCGGCGCAGCTCGCGGAGAACCGCGCGGGCTTCCCCCTGGGCATCGACCTGATCCTGACGGCGCCCGGCCGCGTGGCCGGCCTGCCGCGCTCCACGACGGTGACGGAGGCCTGATCCATGTACGTGGCCGTGAAGGGCGGCGAGGCCGCCATCGACAACGCTCACCGTCTCCTCGCCGAGGCGCGCCGGGGCGATCCGGCCGTGCCGGAGCTCTCCGTCGAGCAGATTCGGGAGCAGATGGCGCTGCTCGTCGACCGGGTGATGACCGAGGGCTCGCTCTACGATCCGAACCTCGCGGCTTTGGCGCTCAAGCAGGCGCGCGGCGACGTGGTCGAGGCGGTGTTCCTGGTCCGCGCCTACCGGACCACGTTGCCGCGCTTCGGCGCCTCCGCGCCGGTCGACACCGGCGCCATGGCGGTCGAGCGCCGGATCTCCGCGACGTTCAAGGACCTGCCCGGCGGGCAGGTGCTCGGGCCGACCTTCGACTACACCCACCGGCTGGTCGACTTCGCGCTCGCCGCCGAAGCCGGGATCGAGCCCGCCGCCGAGGCCGAGCCGCGCGCCGATGCCGGCTCCTGCCCGCGGGTCACCGACCTGCTGGCCCGGGACGGCCTGATCGAGCCCTCGCCGCCGGACGACGGCGCGCCCGCGGGCGACCTCACCCGCGAGCCGGTGGACTACCCCGCTGACCGGGCGCTCCGCCTTCAGGCGCTGGCCCGGGGCGACGAGGGCTTCGTGCTCGGCCTCGCCTACTCGACGCAGCGCGGCTACGGCCGCACCCACCCGTTCGTCGGCGAGATCCGGGTCGGGGAGGTCGCGGTCGAGTTCGTGCCCGAGGAGCTGGGCTTCGCGGTGCCGCTCGGCCGCATCCGGCTCACCGAGTGCCAGATGGTCAACCAGTTCAAGGGCTCCGGGGCGGCCCCGCCGCAATTCACCCGCGGCTACGGGCTGAGCTTCGGGCAGAGCGAGCGCAAGGCCATGGCGATGGCCCTGGTCGACCGGGCGCTCCGCGCGGAGGAGCTGGGCGAGCCGGTGGCGAGCCCGGCCCAGGACCAGGAATTCGTGCTGGCCCACTGCGACAGTCTCCAGGCGACCGGCTTCGTCGAGCACCTGAAGCTGCCCCACTACGTCGACTTCCAGGCCGAGCTGGAACTGGTTCGCCGGCTACGTACCGAGTTCGAGCGCGAGTCCGACACCGTCGAGATGCAGGAGGCCGCCGAATGAGCGCCGCGATCGCGCACCGCCCGGAGAGCGAACCGGGCTACAACTTCGCCTATCTCGACGAGGGCACGAAGCGGATGATCCGCCGGGCCATCCTCAAGGCCATCGCGGTGCCGGGCTACCAAGTGCCCTTCGCCTCCCGCGAGATGCCGATGCCCTACGGCTGGGGCACCGGCGGCGTGCAGGTGACGGCCGCGATCCTCGGGCGCTCGGACGTGCTGAAGGTCATCGACCAGGGGGCCGACGACACCACCAACGCGGTCTCGATCCGCCGCTTCTTCGCCAAGACCTCCGGGGTGGCCACCACCACCCGCACCGCGGAGGCGACGGTGATCCAGACCCGCCACCGCATCCCCGAGACGCCGCTCACCGAGGGGCAGACCCTCGTCTACCAGGTGCCGATCCCCGAGCCCCTGCGCTTCCTCGAGCCCCGCGAGACCGAGACCCGCCAGCTCCACGCGCTAGCCGAGTACGGCGCCATGCACGTGAAGCTCTACGAGGACATCAGCCGCCACGGCCACATCGCCACCACCTACGCGTACCCGGTGGAGGTGGCGGGCCGCTACGTGATGGACCCGTCGCCGACGCCGAAATTCGACAACCCCAAGATGGACGACTGCCCGGCGCTCCAGCTCTTCGGCGCGGGCCGCGAGCGGCGGATCTACGGGGTGCCGCCCTACACGCGGGTGCGGAGCCTCGACTTCGAGGACCACCCGTTCCGGATCCAGGCGTTCGAGCATCCCTGCGCGCTGTGCGGTGCCGAGGGCGTCTATCTCGACGAGGTGCTGCTCGACGATGCGGGCCGGCGGATGTTCGTCTGCTCGGACACCGACCATTGCGAGGGGCGCCGCGCGGACGGCCATGTCGGCACGGGGGACGCGGCATGAGACGCGCTATGACCGACCTCACGGTCCGCCGGGCCGGAAAGCCCGACCTGCCCGCGATCCTCGACCTCTACGCCGAACTGAACGGCGGGCGGGCGGCGACCCTGGCACAGGCCGGGGCGCTGCTCGACCGGCTCGCGGCCTATCCCGATTACGGGCTCTACGTGGCCGAACGCGACGGCGCGGTCGTCGGCACCTTCTGCCTCGTCATCCTCGACAACATCGCCCACTGGGGCACCCCCTCGGCGCTCGTCGAGAGTGTCGTGGTCGCGTCCCGGCACCGCGGCGGCGGTCTCGGTCGGGCGATGATGCACGAGGCGGCCCGGCTCGCCGTGGCGCGGGGCTGCTACAAGCTCGCCCTGTCGTCGAACGTCGACGCCAAGCCGGCCCACGCCTTCTACGAGAGCCTCGGCTTCGAGCGCTACGGCTACAGCTTCCGCCTCGATCCCCCCTTCCTGCCCGACACCGCGGAGGCGACCCGATGAGCGAATCCCTGCTTCAGGTCCGCGGCCTGACCAAGCGCTACGGCGCCCGCCTCGCCTGCGCCGACGTGTCGTTCGACCTCGTCCCCGGCGAGGTGCTGGCGATCGTGGGCGAATCCGGTTCCGGCAAGTCGACGCTCCTCTCCCTCATCGCCACCGAGTTGGCGCCCGATTCCGGGACGATCGCCTACCGGATGCGCGACGGCGCGCTGCGCGACCTCGCCACCCTGAGCGAGGCCGGGCGCCGGGCGCTGATGCGCACCGAGTGGGGCTTCGTCCGCCAGGACGCGGCCCAGGGCCTGCGCATGGCGGTCTCGGCCGGCGGCAATGTCGGCGAGCGGCTGATGGGGCTCGGCGACCGCCATTACGGGCGGATCCGCGCCCAGGCCCTCGACTGGCTCGGCCGCGTCGAGATCGCCGCCGACCGGATCGACGACCCGCCGACGCGCTTCTCCGGCGGCATGCGCCAGCGCCTGCAGATCGCCCGGAACCTCGTCACCGGCCCCCGCCTGGTGCTGATGGACGAGCCGACCTCCGGCCTCGACGTCTCGGTCCAGGCCCGGCTCCTCGACCTGATCCGCCGGCTCTCGGCCGAGCTGGGGCTCGCGGTGATCATCGTCACCCACGACCTCGCGGTGGCGCGGCTCCTCTCGCACCGGATCATGGTCATGCGCGCCGGCCGGGTGATCGAGACCGGCCTCACCGACCGGGTGCTCGACGATCCCGAGCACGCCTACACCCAGCTCCTCGTCGCCTCGGTGCTCGCCGCATGACCGCGCTCCTGACCTTCGAGACCGTCGCCAAGAGCTTCACCCTGCACCTGCGCGGCGGCGTCGTGCTGCCGGTGGTGGGCGATGTCAGCCTGTCCGTGGAGCCCGGCGAGTGCGTGGTGCTCGGCGGCCCGTCCGGCGCGGGAAAATCCTCGCTGCTGAAGATGGCCTACGGCAACTACCGCTGCGACGGCGGCGCGATCCTGGTCCGCGACGGCGCGACGGTCGTGGACGTCGTCCGGGCCGATCCGCGGGCGGTCCTGGCGCTGCGGGCCCGGGTCATCGCCTACGTGTCGCAGTTCCTCCGGGTGATCCCGCGGGTCCCGGCCCTCGACGTCGTCGAGGCCGCCGGCCGCGAGGGCGGATTGTCCGAAGCGGCGGCACGCGCGCGGGCCGAGACCCTGCTGGCCCGGCTCAACCTGCCGGAGCGGCTCTGGGGCCTGCCGCCCGCGACCTTCTCGGGCGGCGAGCAGCAGCGGGTGAACATCGCCCGGGGCCTGATCGCCGACCGGCCGCTCCTGCTCCTCGACGAGCCGACCGCCTCCCTGGACGCGGAGAACCGCGCCGTGGTGGCCGAGCTCGTCCGCGAGAAGCTCAGGGCCGGGGCCGGCGTGCTCGGCATCTTCCACGACAGCGAGATGCGCGACGCTGTGGCGACCCGGGTGGTCGATGTCACCCGCTTCGCGCCGCAAGCCCGGGCAGCCTGAGGATCCTCACGATGGACGATTTCATCCTCGAGAACGCGACCCTGGTCCTGCCGGACCGGGTGCAGCGCGGCTGGCTCGCGGTGTCGGACGGGGCGATCGCCGAGATCGGCGAGGGGCGCCCGCCCGCGCGCGGCCTCGATCTCGGCGGCGATCACCTGATCCCCGGCCTGATCGAGCTGCACACCGACCACCTGGAGAGCCATTTCGCGCCGCGCCCGAAGGTGCGCTGGCACCCCCTCGGCGCCGTCCTGGCCTACGACGCGCAGATCACCGCCTCGGGCATCACCACGGTGTTCGACTCGCTCCGCGCCGGCAGCGATCCGGACGGCAGCGGCCTCGGCTCCGAGCTGGAGCAGCTCGCCGGCGCCATCGCCGCCGCGCGCGCCGGGGACCTGTTCCGGGCCGAGCACTTCACGCACCTGCGCTGCGAGTTGCCCTCCCTGGACGTGCTCGACACGGTGGCGGCCTTCACGGCCCGCTACCCGGTGGGGCTGATCTCGCTGATGGACCACACGCCCGGCCAGCGGCAGTTCCGAGACATGGAGAAGTACTACACCTACGCCACCCGCGGCGGCCGGCCCATGGAGGAGATCCGCGCCAACACCGAGCGCAAGGTTCGCGACGGGCGGGCGCTCAACGCGAAGAACCGGCCGGCCCTCGTTCAGTTCGCCCGCGAGATGGGCATCCCGCTGGCGAGCCACGACGACACCACCCTGGCCGACGTCGACCTCGCGGTCGGCGAGGGCGTGCGGCTGGCCGAGTTCCCCACCACCCTGGAGGCGGCCGAAGCCGCGCACCGGCAGGGCATCACCGTGATGATGGGCGCGCCGAACCTGATCCGCGGCGGCTCGCATTCCGGCAACGTCGCGGCCCTGGCGCTGGCCGAGGCCGGGCACCTCGACATCCTGTCGTCGGACTACGTGCCGGCGAGCCTGCTGATGGCGGCCTTCCTGTTGCCCGAGCAGGCGCCCGGGATCACGCTGCCCGCGGCGCTCGCCACCGTCACGTCGAACCCCGCCCGCGCCACCGGCCTGACCGATCGCGGCGCCCTGGCGCCCGGGCTGCGGGCCGACCTCGTGCGCGTGCAGCGGGCCGAGGGCGTGCCGGTCGTCCGCGAGGTCTGGCGCGCCGGCCGGCGGGTCGCCTGATGGCGGGCTGCCTCGTCCTCGTGGTCGGCCCGAGCGGGGCCGGCAAGGACACGCTGCTCCGGCTCGCCCGGGCGGCGCTCGCCGACGACCCGCGCTACGTCTTCCCGCGCCGCCTCGTCACCCGCCCGCCCTCGGCCGACGAGGACAACGACGAGATCGACGAGGCGGCCTTCACCGAGGGCTGCGCGGCCGGGCGCTTCACCCTGAGCTGGCGCGCCCACGGCCTCGGCTACGCGCTCCCGGAGGCGGTCGGCCGGCGCGTCGCCGACGGCCACGTGGTGGTCTGCAACGTCTCGCGCCGCGTCGTCGCGCGGGCGCGGGCGGCCTGCCCGCGGGTGAGCGTCGTCGAGATCACGGCGCCGGCCGAGATCCTGGCGCGGCGCATCGCCGCCCGCGGTCGGGCGCAGGACGGCGACTTGGCCGCGCGTCTCGCTCGGGAGGGCGGCGTCACCGCGGACCTGACGATCCTCAATACCGGCTCCGCGGAGGCTGCGGCCGGACGGCTGGTGGCGCACCTGCGCGCCTTCTGACGCGGCTCTTGGCGGCTCGGGCCGCGATCCCGGTCGCGGTTCGCGGGGTTCGATCCGGGTCTCACGCGCCGGCCGCGCGGCGCGCGAGACCCACGAAAAAGGGCGGGCGCCGATGCCGGCACCCGCCCTCGCTGGGATCCGCCGGGGAGACCCCGGGGTCGTCCGACTCAGATGCCGCCGAACTTGTAGTTGAAGCCGGCGCGGACGATGCTGCCCTCGGTGCGGAAGCGCGAGATGTACGCGCCGTTGCCCACGCCCGGGACCGCGCCGACGAGCACGTTCTGGCTGCCGAGGTCGTAGTGCAGGTACTCGGCCTTCACCGTGATGGCGTCGTACTTGATGCCGATGTAGCGGCCGAGCGCGAAGGTGTTCAGGAAGCTGTCGGTCGGCAGGGCGAACTCGATGCCGCCGCCGTAGGCGAAGCCGGTCTTGAAGTCGTCGTAGCGGCCGGCGAACTGCAGGCGGCCGCCCGGGGTGTAGAAGTTGGCGTCGTGGAACACGTTGCCGTAGGCGAGGCCGCCCATCCCGTAGACCAGGACGCGGTCGAAGGCGTAGCCGACGCGGCCGGTGAGGGTGCCGAGCCAGTCGAGGCTCTGGCGGAACTGGCTGATGTTCGGCGGGCCGCCGGCGACGTTGCCGGTGCCGAGCACGACCCGGTTCTTGGTGATGTCCGTCCAGTCGATGCTGTTGGCGATACCGACGACGATGCCGGCGCCCGGCGTGAACTGGTAGTTGTAGCCGGCGGTGCCGCCGATGTTGGCGAAGCCGTCCTGCGTGGTCGAGGTCGCGAACGGGCGGCGGCCGAGGGCGACGTTGGTGGCGTTGCCGGGCTGGACGCCGACGGTCGTGATGCGCTCACGGTCGGTGAAGGTGTAGGCGGACTCGAGACCGGCGTAGAAGCCCGTCCAGGTGAAGACCGGCACCGGCGTGAAGACCGGCGGCGGGGCGGCGCGACGCGGCAGGTCGGCGGCGGAGGCGGCCGTCGTGACCAGGGCCGTCGCGGCGGTGGCGAGGAGGAGCTTCTTCATCATGGCGGGGGTCCGAGGTGACGCGTTGTTGTCGCCACTTAAGCTCGGCCGCACGGATCCCGCTATGCCCGCGAAGCCACACTGTGGCGCGAAAGCGGCGCGGATACTGCCTGTGATTGATCTTTCTCCGTTCAAGACTCGCATCCCTGGCTTGACAGCGGGGCCGGTCGGCGCGCCCCCGCGCGTCGCGGAGCTTGATCCCTGGCGGCCGACCCTCTAAGCGGACCGCGTTTTTCGCCCCTGTCGGAACTTCGGGGCGGCGGACCAGGATTCGGGGCCCTTGCGTGGTCCCCGCCGCAGGAATGGGAATCATGGGCAAGGAAAAGTTCTCCCGCACCAAGCCGCACTGCAACATTGGCACGATCGGCCACGTCGATCACGGCAAGACGTCTCTGACGGCGGCGATCACGAAGGTCCTGGCCGAGACGGGCGGGGCGACGTTCACGGCCTACGACCAGATCGACAAGGCGCCTGAGGAGAAGGCGCGCGGGATCACGATCTCGACGGCGCACGTGGAGTACGAGACGCAGAACCGTC